>NZ_PQDH01000012.1 GCF_002964605.1 Vallitalea okinawensis | reverse complement strand
TGTTTATATCCGTGTTAGAATTAAATTCTAACGAAATCAAAGTTTATTTCTTGGGTATGTGTTACACTGTTCAGTTTTCAAAGTCCCTCGCTTTGCTGTTTTTCATAACAGCGAAGTTTATTTTATCAAATCATTTGCATTTTGTCAAGTACTTTTTTCATCTCTGAAATCTTTCCACTGAATTTCAAAATGATGATGATGTACCTTGTCGTTTCTTGTTGTCTTTGGCGACAACGAAAACTATTATAGCATTCCCCCGTATGGGTGTCAACACTTTTTAGAAGTTTTTTTCTCGAATAATTTTCCCTTTATATAGAAGCTTTATTCATGGAAGTTATTTCTTCTATATAATTAAGAAACCTTACCTATAATATTTCACTCTATTAGATTGATAGGTGAATTATTTTCAAAATACTTCTATTATATTGACAGCGCATTCGTTTTATGGTATTTTGAGCAAAGAGTAACCTTTAAGTTAGTCCTGTGAGGCTAAGAAGGTATGGGATATAGGACATAAGTCTGTATTCTATTTTTGATGTCATTTAACCTTCTTACTTCATAGTGAGAAGGTTTTCTTTGTACCTTTAATCTAGTCCTGTGAGGCTAAAAAGGAGGAGTTAAGATGATACTCAAAGGAAGACATCTAATTGATCAAAATGATTTATCCCTCGAAGAACTGGACCAAGTATTAGCATTAGCTGAGAAAATGGTCGATGATAGGGATGCATACAGCAAAGTATGCGACGGTAAAATTTTAGGAACATTATTCTATGAACCAAGTACAAGAACACGACTAAGTTTTGAATCTGCCATGTTAAGAATGGGCGGATCTGTACTAGGCTTTTCTGATGCTAGTGCTAGTTCTGTAGCCAAAGGCGAAAGTATTGCTGACACAATACGTGTTGCTGGCGTTTATGCCGACGCAGTCGTTATGCGCCATCCAAAGGAAGGTGCACCAAAGTTAGCATCTCAGTTCTCTCCCGTACCAGTTATTAATGGTGGAGACGGGGGGCACCAACATCCAACTCAGACACTTACTGATCTCCTTACAATAAGAAGACTTAAAGGCAGACTAGATAATTTAAAAGTTGCTTTTTGTGGAGATTTAAAATTTGGTAGGACTGTTCACTCTTTGGTTAGTACTTTAGCAAAGCTACCCAACATTCAGTTTGTATTCATATCTCCAGATGAACTAAAATTCCCAAAACATATGAAAGAACATCTAATAGAAACCTACGATATAGAAGTTATTGAGACTCAAGATCTCGAAAGTGTTATCGATGATTTGGATATTCTCTATATGACAAGGATTCAGAAAGAAAGATTTTTTAATGAAGCTGACTATGTAAGACTAAAAGATAGCTATATCCTAGAAAGAAGTAAGCTTAAAACTGCAAAACAAGACATGTTAATCATGCACCCATTACCAAGGGTAAACGAGATTAGCTACGATGTTGATGATGACAATCGAGCTGTTTATTTTCAACAAGCTGAATTTGGTGTCTATGTTAGAATGGCTTTAATAGCATTATTATTGGGGGTGGATACTGATGTTAAAGGTGAATAGTATTAATCGTGGTATCGTCATTGATCATATACCAGTTGGTAAAGGTATTAAAATATTTGATAAGCTTAAGCTTAATGAAGCAGACTTCCCGGTTGTTCTCTTAATGAATGTTTCAAGTAATATTAGCCAAAAAAAGGACATTATTAAAATTGAAAATGTTATGGATATTGATTTAACATTATTGGGGTTAATTGATTCCAACATTACTGTTAATATTATTGATGATAATAAGATTATTGAAAAGAAGAAAGTAGAGATACCAGGGGATGTCACTGGCATGTTTAAGTGCAAGAATTCAAGATGTATAAGTAATTTTGATGACTATGTCACTCCTAAATTTAAACTGGTTCACAAAAACAGCAAGTTATTATATAGCTGTGAGTATTGTGATGAGCTAACAACATACGTTTTATAGACAATGAACATCATTATATAGAATATTAAGAAACTGCCCTTTTGGTAGTTTCTTTTTTTATGTAATAGGAAAGTTGGTGCTTTCTTATTATAATTTTACGTGGCGGCGGCCACTCTTATCCATAAGTCTGTACTTTGGAAATTAGTTACCATATATACTACTAAGTAGTTTTCAATATTAACTATTTAACTCTTACATTGTTAGGTTATAATATCAATAAGCCATTAATAATACCTCATGCGTTTAATATCAAAAAATTTGAGCGCTTTTTGAACTATAATTATTTGCAATGTATAATAATTGTTCACAGTTATTTAATTGTTACTTAATTAGAAATATAGTATAATGTTTTTAATCAACAGCACAGTTTAGTACTGTAATACACATACACATAAGGAGGTTAACTGTGAATTTTTTAGATAAACTTGAACGAAAATATGGTAGACGGTTTGGCATAAAGAACTTAATGCTTTATGTAGTCTTAATCAATTTTGCCTTTTATTTTTTTGATGCAATGAATTTACCAGTATATAGTATGATGACCCTTGTACCAGGTCGAGTTTTAAGTGGTGAGATTTGGCGCTTAGTTACATTTATATTTATTCCACCAAATACATCTATGCTATTTATCGCCTTTGTTCTTTATCTTTATTATATGATTGGATCAACTTTAGAAAATGTATGGGGCGTTTTTAAATTCAACTTATTTTACTTAATAGGTATATTGGGAACAATTTTAGGCGCTTTTTTAGTTTATGGTATAACAGGAGTAAACGTTGCAGCAACTGCATACTATATCAACTTATCACTATTTTTAGCTTTTGCAGCATTGTTTCCTAATTATGAATTACGACTATTCTTTATTTTACCTGTAAAGATGAAATGGTTGGCTTATCTTGATTTAGCCTTCCTACTTTTTAATTTTATAACAGGTGGTCTTGGTACGAAAATATTTATTGTGGTATCCTTACTTAATATTCTTCTCTTCTTTAGTAACAATATATTTACTAAGGCAAAGCAAAAGAAACGTAAGAAAAAATACCAGGCAGCATTTGAATCTAAGGTTATTGATAATGTTAGCTTCCATAAATGCACTATTTGTGGAGTAACTGAAAAAGATAACCCTAATATGCAATTTAGATACTGCTCAAAATGTAATGGCACCTATGAATATTGTATGGATCATCTTCAGGATCATGAACATATTCAATAATAAACTAAGCAAATAATGAAGTAGCGCAGGAAAAGTCAAATTCCTGCGCTTAATTATTTACCTTACTCTTTTTAAAAATCAAAAAATCCCCTTAGACTATCTAAAGGGATTCATATTTATTATTAAGCTACTTTTGCTTTTGCAGTTTCAACTAAATTAGCGAAACCTTCTGGATCGTTAACAGCAATATCAGCTAATACTTTTCTATTTAAATCGATACCAGCTAATTTTAAACCATGCATAAATTTGCTATAAGATAAACCATTGATTCTAGTTGCTGCATTGATACGAGCAATCCATAATCTTCTAAATTCTCTCTTCTTTAACTTTCTACCAACATATGCATACTTTAAAGATTTCATTACCGCTGGTTTAGCAGTTCTAAATTGTGTTGATTTTGCACCTCTATAACCTTTAGCCATTTTTAATACTCTCTTATGTCTTTTACGAGTATTCATAGCTCCTTTAACTCTTGCCATGTTATTTACCTCCTGTTCTCAATTGTTCCTACCGATATGCACTTAAGCATCTATATTATCGAAATGTGAAAATAAAATTTTCACTCTGTGGTTGAACTTTGTCCTTGCAAGCCAACAAAGTCATACCAAAAAAATTATGAATATGGTAATAATCTCTTGATTTGCTTTTCGTTTGTTTTATCTGTTACTGTGCTATGTCTTAAGTTTCTTTTTCTTTTCGCAGATTTTTTAGTTAAAATGTGGCTTTTGTATGCTTTGTTTCTTTTTAATTTGCCACTACCTGTTTTTTTAAATCTTTTAGCAGCTCCGCTATGTGTTTTAATTTTAGGCATAATGAATCCTCCTTTTAACTTTATTGTAATCTTAGTTTTTTGGCGCTAAGAACATAACCATAAATCTACCTTCCATCTTTGGAGGTTTTTCAACGTCCCCTACCTCTTTTAAGCCTTCAGCAAAATTTAATAGGATCTTTCTACCTACCTCAGTGTGAGCTAATTCTCGACCTCTAAAGCGTACGCTTACTTTAACTCTATCACCTTTTGATAAGAACTTATTAGCATTTTTCATCTTTGTATTGATATCGTGCTCTTCTATATTAGGTGATAAGCGCACTTCTTTAATACTAACTATTTTTTGGTTCTTCCTAGCTTCTTTTTGCTTTTTAGATTGTTCGAATTTAAATTTACCATAATTGATAATTTTACAAACTGGTGGTCTAGCTTGAGGTGACACCTTCACCAAATCAAGATTCTTTTCTTTGGCGATTTTTTGCGCATCCCTTGAAGACATAATGCCAAGCTGTTCTCCATTTTCATCAATCAATCTAACTTCTCTGTCGCGAATTTGCTCATTTACCATTAAATCGTTTATAGTAGTACACCTCCAAAAAATTTATATTATAGATTATTTATTTCCACTACATGAAATGTGACTAGCATTACTTTTCATGTATGTGCAGTTAATATGGTTCCTTTTCCTACACAAAAAAGTGGATAACTAAACGTCTATCCACTCTCGTACACAGTAAATCATCCCTCTATAACGAGGTTTCATTTCTTACCGTATTTACCCTAGTCATCTTTATGCTAAGGTGAGAAGTGGATACTTCTTCTTCATGTTCTTGTGTATTTTATCATTTACTTCATAACTTGTCAAGATAAAATTCTATTTTTTATACATACACCAAAATTCTTTTATAAGCGTATCATAATCCTTCGTCTTCGTCTACTGTTATTTTATGTATGATGTGTTCCTCAGAGTCTTTTGGTTCCTCTTCTAAAACATTGTCTCGTTGTAAGTTATTTTTTATTGTTTTAAAATTCATTGAGAGCAAGGCTACTTTCTTCCTCATACTATTAACACCATCTTTGATTAACACTGGATTTAAAATTGTCACAAAAAGAGTGAGATAGAGTAGAAAAAACAGAATACCTAGTAGGATAATTATATCGCCATTGACTGCACTCCCATATTGAACAATATAGTCCCATAACCCAGCTGAAAATCGATAACCTTCTCTACAGTCTAATAAAGAACATAGTAAAAATGAGACTCCTGATAATAAACTATGTAAGATGTAGAGCACAGGTGCTAAAGCTAATATAAAAAGTTCAATCCCTTCTGTCACTCCTGTTAAAATAGCAGAAATAAATAAAAGGATTACACTTATTACCGTCGCAGGATTCTTTTTTTCACCTAAGTTAAATAAAACTGCTGTCATAATACCTAAAGATCCAAAAATGATAATAGGATACTCACCAGTCATATATAGACCAGCTCCAGAATCACCTTGAAGATAGAGGTAATAATCACCTAAAATGTTCCCACTACTACTGTATTGATATAAAATCACTTCTCTTAGTTCAGTATTTAACCCCAAAGGCTTTAATAAGACTTCACTAATCCCATATAAAAAGCTACTAACATGTTGTGGTAGACTTGCTAACCACTGAGCAAAGGCGTTTATGTTACTTTCCAAAGCAAACTGGAAAATACCTAAAAGAATGCCACATATACTCCCTAACACAAAGTAGAAAATGTAACTCCAATGCTCTTTGTCATACTTAAAGTATTTTTTCTTAATCAATCTGTCAGTATAACAACTGAGTCCAGCTATAAATCCAGCTAACATACTAACACTGTAACCGAAATAGTTTAAAACATATTGTATAGCTAAGTAAAAAAAGATCACTTGCATAACACATCTATAACTTTTATCCTCGTCCAAATTAATAGCAACTAGGCACCCCAATAGCAAGGGTATATGTACGATGACACTATCCCCTAATGCTCTCAACAAGCTACTATCTAGAATATCTTCATAACCTAATCTTAGCAAAACCGAAGCTAATGCAATCGTTAAACATACTGCTGAAAATTGATTTCTTACATCATTCATGGCCGCCCCCATGTCTTTGTCTTACTACATTATATGAGTACGTCCTATTTTTATGAGAAAAAGTCGCAAAGAAGAGGATTGGACTCTACCAATCCTCTTCCTGCGGAACCTCAATTATATGTACCAGCTTCTTCATAGCCTCTTCTTCATCTATTCCACTGGTTTCTATTTGAATGGTGTCTCCTATAACTAATTCTAGGGTCATAATACTTAAAATACTCTTTGCATTTGCTTCATGATCTCCTAATAGAATTTTAATGTCGGATTTAAACTTCATAGCCTGATTAACAAGATGAGTTGATGGTCGTGCATGAAAATCATATGTTAATACAACTTCCTGTCTAAGCATACTATCCCTACTTTAATCGTATATTTAATATCACTTCATCGTCAATGGTCTCATCCAATCGGCAAGGTTTTAATTCCTTCACTATTTCCATGTTGGTTATCACCACTGGCGTAATAATTTCTTTTCCTTTTTCTTTTATTAATTTCAGGTCCATTTTGGCTAATGGATCACCTTTTTTGATCTCTTGACCTTCTTTGATTAATGATTGAAATCCTTCGCCCTTTAGCTCAACCGTATCGATTCCAAGATGTATAAGTACTTCAAGACCTTCTTTTGATTCAATACCAATAGCATGATTGGTTGGAAACACTTGAACCACCTTTCCAGAACATGGTGCTTTTATCAAACCATCATGAGGTATGAAGGCTACACCATCTCCCACCATCCTAGAAGCAAAGACTTGATCAGGAACCTGGTCTAATTCAATCACCTTACCTTTAGCAGGCATATAAAGAGCAACTTCTTTCTTTTTAAATAAATTAAACATAATATTCCTCCTAGGACAATTCTAGTACATTTAAAGTCAGATAAGGGCAAAAACCCTTATCTTTATATTGATTAACCTTTAAACAGCTTCGTTAAGTGTCATACATTGTTTGTATGGCATTCAATTTGTTTCTTATACTTTAAACTATTTTCTTCATTTCATCAACTATAAGTTCTGCCTTCGTACCTACTACAACCTGCATATTCCTCTTGGTTGGACGAATAACACCGGATGCTCCTAACTTTCTAAGTTCAGCATCACTTACGATACTAGCATCTTTTAATGTTAAACGTAATCTGGTGATGCAAGCGTCCATTTCACTAATATTAGAAGGTCCACCTAAAGCCATCACATATTCAGCCGCTAATCCACTGAGACCTTTCTCTGCCATTATTGCTTCTCCTTCTCCTGTTCCCACTTCGTCAAGACGCCCAGGAGTAGGTAAATCCATTTTGATAATGACGATTTTAAATAAGTAATAATAAACTACTGCGAAAGCTGCACCTAATGGGAGTATTAATATTGCGTTTGTGGATAAACCAAAGCTTAATACGTAATCAATTGCCCCAGCTGAAAAACCAAATCCATGATGGATATCAAGTAAACTCGAAATCGCAAGTGCTAAACCTGTCATCAACGCATGTACAATATATAACACTGGTGCTAAGAACATGAACATGAATTCAATAGGTTCTGTAATCCCTGTTAAAAATGCTGTGAAAGCTACTGAAAATAATGCACCCCCTACAGCTTTTCTGTTTTCTGGTTTAGCTGCTCTATACATTGCAAAAGCTGCCGCTGGAAGAGCAAACATCATGATTGGGTAGAATCCTGTCATAAACATTCCCGCAGATGGATCTCCAGCAAAGAAACGACCTAAATCACCTGTTGCACCATTAAATTCACCAAATACAAACCATACAATATTATTAATAACATGATGTAATCCTGTAGGAATTAATAAACGGTTAAATGTACCAAATGCAAAGGCACCAAGTGGTCCCGCTTCAATCATCCAATTTCCGGCTGTGTCAATCAGCCCTTGAATAGGTGGCCAAATAAAGCCAAATGCTAGTGCTAGTAACATACTAAAGAAGGAAGACATAATGGGTACTAAACGCTTTCCTCCAAAGAAACCTAACCAATCTGGTAACTTAGTGCTGTGGAATTTGTTATAACTGACACCTGCCACGATACCTGAGATAATACCTGCTAAAACCCCCATATTTATGTCTGGATTTAATGCTTCAAGACCAAAAGTAAGTACGAAATAACTTACCGCTCCAGCTAATCCTGATGCTCCTTGATTATCTTTTGCTAAACCAACTGCTATACCTATTGCAAAGATGATGGCTAAATTAGCGAAGATTGCATCTCCAACTTTAAAGATAAAAGGAATGTTCAGTACATCAGGTGCCCCTAACCTTAAAAACAATGCTGCTACTGGTAATACCGCAATAGGAAGCATAAAAGCTTTACCTACTTTTTGTACCTTTCCAAATAAATTACTCATAAAATCTCCTCCTCTTTATTCTTCATTTGAGTTTTTATAATTATAAAAAGGCATTAGCTCATAGTTCTAAAGACTAAATAAATCATTTAATCTCTCAAACTAAAAGCTAATGCCTGCTTAAACAGTAACACGCTTATACCTGTTAAGTTCTTAGTCGTTCAATATGAAGAGCTAAAAAGCCAACTTCATCCTTGGATACAGTTATTTCTTTCTCTTCCTCAATCAGTTTTGCCACTTTTTCTGCAATACGATATGCTTCATTAAGTTTAACCTTTATGTCATCCAATAAAGGATTTATGATTTCCTTTTTCTTCTCAGATCGGGTTATGGTCTGTTTCAGATGAGTGACTAACCTTGTATACATCATCAGATTTTTATCCAAATCATAACCTACTTCCATTTGAATCAGCTCTAATATGGCCTTGAGTAAGCGTGTGTCCTTTATTGTATACTTAATATCCTTACTTTGCCGACCTGAATGTAAATGCATAGCAATAAAGCCAACCTCATCATCAGGTATCATAATATTAAGACGTTTGTACAGTAGCGCTTTACCTTTCAAAGCAATAGCAAATTCATTCTTATACATGGCCTTAATTTCATATAAAAATGGATTATT
The DNA here is from genome assembly GCF_002964605.1 of Vallitalea okinawensis. Taxonomy (NCBI): domain Bacteria; kingdom Bacillati; phylum Bacillota; class Clostridia; order Lachnospirales; family Vallitaleaceae; genus Vallitalea; species Vallitalea okinawensis. The sequence goes on along the minus strand of NZ_PQDH01000012.1, from coordinate 88,795 downwards.
GATAACTAAGCCTTGTTTCAACCTTTCAATTGCAAATCCAATATGGTCTGTTAATGCTATATGAATGTGGTCATCTAACTGGCCTAACTCTTTTCCTGCCAGTAATATAAATTCTTCAACAACGCCAATAACCTTTCTGTCCATAGCATTCACAAGTCTAAGGTATTCTTCTTTAAACTTTTCTTCAAAATTACAGTAAGTTTTTTCAACTTTATCTTCATTAATGGTTGTCACCTTAGTGGCTTTTTTACCAAATCCAACACCCTTACCGATGAGAATCATTTCTTGATGATCTCTTAACCGCTTAGCAAGAACAACATTATTATTGAGTACTTTAATGATTTGATAACTGTTTTCTTGTTTCACAGTAATTTCGCCCCCCTAATGACGTTACGTTTTATTCATAAGAAACTCTACCATCTCATCCATGGTTCTATTCTCTAAAACTTGCTGGATTAAAGAAGTATCTTGCTTTAACAGACTGACATTCTTTCTAATACGAAGAACATCTTTTGGCGTCACACTTAGTTCATCTATTCCTAAACTTATCCATAAAGGAAGTAATAATTCATCAGCTGCTACTTCTCCACAGATTCCTACATCTATACCTTCTCGATGTGCGTTATCTACAACTATCTGAATGCTCTTTAAAATTGCAGGATTATAGGGCGAATACAAGTTGCTGACTTTTACATTCATACGGTCTACTGCACATGTATATTGGATCAAATCGTTGCTGCCAATACTAAAGAAATCTACTTCTTTGGCCAGATGATCGGAGTTTAAAACTGCTGCTGGTGTTTCAATCATTATACCAACTGCTATCTCTTGGTTATAACTCTTTTCTTCTTGATCCAACTCATGCTTCGCTCTTTCCAATAAAGCTTTAGCTGCGATAATCTCTTCATAAGCTGTGATCATAGGAAACATAACTTTGATTCCAGTTCCTTTGGCTGCTCTCAAAATGGCTTTCAATTGGGTTACTAAAATTTTCTCTTCCTTGAGACAATAGCGTATTGCTCTGTTCCCTAGGAAGGGGTTCAATTCTTCCCCAACTTGAATATAGTCAATACCTTTATCTCCACCTACATCTAAGGTCCGAATAATTACTTCTTTATCTTTTAGAAACTGACCGACCTTAGCATAGACCTGGTACTGTTCTTCTTCCGATGGTGGGTATTCCTTAGACATAAACAAGAACTCTGTTCTAAACAAGCCAACTCCTTCACCGTCTTGCTTTAAGACTTCCTGGGCATCTTCAAAGGATCCAATGTTGCAATAGAGCTTACATTTATAGCCATCAAGAGTCTCTGTTTGATGCCCTACAAAATGCTTTAAACTTTCTAGTTGGGCTTGATACTTATCTTCTAATTTTGTATATTCATTAATCTGTTCATCAGTAGCATTTACTATAAGTTTCCCATTTTCCCCGTCTATAATCATTTGCTGATTACTACTTACTAGAGATGTTACTTTTTCAACACCTGTTACAGCTGGTATACCCAATGTTCTAGCTAAGATGGCTGTATGAGAAGTTTTACCACCTGTTTCTGTAACAATCCCTATTATATTATCCTTATCCATTGATACAGTATCAGAAGGTGTTAGTTCATCTGTTACTAATATAACCTTCTTTTCTAGTTTTGACAAGTCACTTGTATGAACACCTAATAGATTATTTATGACACGTTTTGAAATATCTTGGATGTCCAATGCTCTTTCTTTAAAGTAATCACTATCCATGTTTTGAAATAGTACAATATATTCCTTGGCGGTTTCATCAACAGCCCACTCAACATTGTTCCCATCTTCTATTTTGCTAACAATACTATCTTTTAAGTCAGGATCTTCTAGCATTAGTATATGAGCTTCAAATATTGCTGCTTCCTCACCTAATTCCTGACTTGTATGACTATGAAGTTCCTTAACTTGTTGGGTACTGACTAATAGCGCTTTTTCAAGTTTTTCTTTCTCAACCTCTACAATAATATCTCTTTTCCTAGTAATGGTTATCTCATTGCGATTGTAAAGAAAAATAGGTCCCATACCATAACCTGCTGATGCATTTATACCACATAACTCTCTCATGCTAAACTCCTATTCAACAAAGTTATTATCTATTAATTGCTCTAGTGCTACAACAGCTTCTTTTTCATCATCACCAGAGATGTCAATAGAGATTTTATCACCTTTTAAAGCGCCTAGTGATAATACTTGAAGAAATTTTTTAGCATCAGCTTTTTTTTCGCCTTTAGTCACTTGGATCTCTGAATTATATTTTTTAGATGTATTTACGAAGAGGGTTGCCGGTCTTGCATGTAAACCTGCTTCACTATTTATAACAAATTGCTTTTTAATCATTCCATCACCTCATATTTAAGTTATTGGATTTTTTAGATGCAAAAAAGGCATAAACCAAAAATATGGTTTATGCCTGCATAATCAGTAACACACCAATAACCTAAAGTTATTATTTATAAAAACATTCTATCATATTGATATATACATGTCAATACCAAAGTCCTTTGCTTCTCTATTCATTACAAGCACTTTCACTTTATTCTACGAAATTGACTTGGCGATGTTCCCATATATTTTTTAAATACTTTTGCAAAATATTGACTACTCGAAAAGCCTAACTCATAGGCTATTTTTGTCACAGACATTGTTGTCTCTTTCAGCATCTTTGTTGCATGTTGTACCCGTAACCTCTGTATATACTCACTGGGAGTTTGACCTGTATTTTTTTTAAAGAGGCTATAGACATAAGTCTCTTTCTTACCAATTAATTGAGCTATATCTTCAATTCCTATGTCATAAGTAAATTGATTATTTATATAATCTTGAACTATTCTAAAATCATTGGAAACATTTTTCTTTCTTTTATCTTGAAAACTTAAACTGGTTTGCAAAATAAGCTGACATAAAAGACTTCTGATACTCGGGTTAATTAAACTTTTATCTTCTATCGTGTTATATGAGATGCAACTACTTCTAAATTCTGCTAAAAGGCTTGAAATTAGTGGCGTGATCTCTACTACGCCTTTGTCAAAGTTCCTAAATACCTGATCAATGTGTTTAAGCTCCTCTTCCTGAAAAGGTGTGTTAATAATAGCTTCTTTAGTCCATGGTTTGAAAACCAACCAAAACATTTCGCAAGGTAGCGTAATATCATCTATTCCTCTATGGAGGGTATCTGGCGATACTAAAGATACCTGACCACTCACCAGATGATGATCACAACTATTTTTTACCTCCCAAATAACACTCCCCTTAGTTACAAAAGTTAATTCGTAGCCATCATGCTTGTGCCACCCTAATTGATCACCTTCTATCAGTGAATTATGTCCTGCATTAAGTACCAGTGGAATATTGATATCCTTTATATGTAGGTGGTATTTGTTATTCTTTGACTTACCATTCATCTCATTGCAACCCTTTCAACACTAAAAATTTGAAATGTTATCTAGCTATATTATTATTGTATAGTAAGTACCCCTATAGTTCAATATTTAAAACATTTAGGTTCCTCATTTCGATTGTACTCATGTGTAATCTTCTTCGTGTAGTTTAGTAGACGCAAAATTTATTACCCAAAGTTAAAATGAAGATAAGCTACTCAGCTAAACAAAAGTGACTAAAGTTCGTTTCTGTACGAGTAGGAAAGGAGAATTGAATATGTCAAAATTTATCTATGCTAAGGAAAAAACCAATGAAATTTCATTTCCACTAGGCGGCATCGGTGCAGGCTCTATAGGATTAGCAGGAAATGGACGTTTGATTGATTGGGAGATCTTTAACCGCCCCAATAAAAGAAGTTTAAATGGGTTAAGTCATTTCGCCGTAAAAGCAGAGCACGATGGGAAAGTAATGGATGCACGTATACTTCACGGTGACTTAAATCCTCCATACATTGGAGAGGGTGAATCATTTGGTACAGGATTTGGATGGGGTCCTCGTCAGGAAAACCTTTGTGGTATGCCTCATTTTCGCCAGCATACTTTCTGTGGAGATTTCCCACTTGCTTCTATTGATTTTGGAGGAGAGCCTACTTGGCCAGGAAAAGTGCAACTCCATGCATGGAGTCCTTTTATCCCCAGCAATGATCTTGATTCTAGCATACCAGGAGCATTTTTTGAAGTTGAACTTGAGAATACGACAAACAAACTCATCGATTATACCGTTGTTGGTGCCATTTCAAATCCATTTGGTAATGAAAATGTACTAAATCAATTATCTAAGAAAGAGGATATACATCAACTAACTGTAAGTAATACAAAGTTAAAAGTGGATGACCCTCGTTTTGGTGATCTATCTATTAGCACAGATGCAGAAGATGTTAGTTACCAAGAATATTGGTATAGGGGTGGATGGTGTGATGATCTGGAAATATATTGGCAAGATTTGATACATTCAAGTCGCTTTAAAAACCGGAATTATACAGAGGGAAAAAAAATGGGTTATACAGAACGAGATACTGGCCATCTCGCGGTACATCTAAGCATTCAACCTGGCGAAAAGAAAAAAGTACGATTTGTAATAACATGGAATATTCCTAATAGCTATGTATACTGGAGAGGTGAAAGCTATGCGAAACAAATAGCTAAGGCAGGACTCAAAAACCTATGGAAAAACTGGTATGCTACTCAATGGGAGGATTCAACCTATAGTGGTAAGTATGCATTGAAGTATTGGGATCGTCTAAAAAGAGATACAGAAACATTCCAGAAAACCTTGTTTAACTCCTCTTTACCAGATGTAGCATTAGAGGCCATATCAGCCAATCTTTCTACCCTAAAGACAGCAACTTGTTTGAGATTGGAGGATGGAACCTTTTATGGATGGGAAGGTACCGGATCTAAAAGCGGAAGTTGCGAAGGTTCATGCACCCATGTATGGAATTATGCACAAGCACTACCATTTCTCTTCCCTTCCCTAGAACGCTCTATGAGAACAGCTAATTATAAATATTCCGTAGACGAAAATGGTGGTAGTCACTTCCGAATTCAACTCCCATTAGGGATGCAAGCTGAAATTGATGACTTCCGCCCTTGTGCAGATGGGCAATTCGGAGATATCATTAAGACCTATCGCGATTGGAAAATTTGTGGCGATACACAGTGGTTACGAGAAATATGGCCAACTATGAAAAAAACAATGGAATATACTTGGAGTAACGATAATCCTGATCAATGGGATCCTAATGAAACGGGTATATTATGGGGACGTCAGCACCATACACTAGACATGGAACTCTTCGGTCCTAATGCCTGGTTAACCGGATATTATCTTGCTGCTTTAAAGGCTGCATCAGAAATGGCGAATGTTTGTGGCGAACCTGATTTTAGTTTAAAATGCCTAGCCCTTTTTGAAAAAGGAAAAGCATGGGCAGACAAGAATCTATATAATGGAGAATATTATCATCAATTAATAGAATTAAGTGATAAAAATGTACTTGTACCATTTAATAATTCTATAAGCATCGAGGATGATGCTTCTAGTGTTTACTGGAGTGATGAACATAATGAGATACGTTATCAAGTAGGAGAAGGTTGTGAAATAGATATGGTTATCGCTCAATGGCATGCCAACCTTTATGGTTTAGGAGAAATCTATAATCCACAACAAGTACACAGTGCCCTATCAGCGACATACAAGCATAATTTCAAAGATTCTGTTCGTGATATTGTAAACCCATTCAGGGTATATGCTTTAAATGATGAAGCAGGGACGCAAATTTGTTCATGGCCTGATACAGTTAGACGACCTGCTATTCCTTTGCCTTACTCTCAAGAAGATCAGGGTGGCTATACATATGCATTTGCAATTCATATGATACAGGCTGGTTTAATTGAAGAAGGTCTTACAGTCATTAAAGCAGTTAGAAATCGTTATGATGGAGTAAAGCGTAATCCATGGAATGAAATTGAGTGTGGTAATAATTATGCAAGAGCGATGGCAAGCTATGCTCTTCTTCTCACATATAGTGGTTTCATGTATGATATGAATAAAAAAATGATTGGTTTTAAACCCATTCACTTTACAGGCAATAAATTTAATAGTTTTTGGTCTCTTGACTCTGGATGGGGTAATGTCTCAATTTCAAAAGAAGCAGTTGAACTTCAAGTACTCTATGGTAGCATTGAAATCAAAGAATTTAGACTTGAAAGGGAACAACCCATTACTTCAATTAAAATAGATGGTCATGAATTAGAATTCACGACTAGAGAAATTAACGACATTACTTGTATCGTACTGAATGAAAAAGTAAAGGCAAAAAAAGACTTCGTATTAAAATAATAAAAATATAAGCATTAAGAGATTCTATTACTTAACAGGTTAAAAGATTTAAATATATGTCCTACCATTATAATAGAATCTCTTTATGCTACTCTATTCGTTATTATTCTACTTCTACATTTCTTATTTTTCTAGAATTAATTTCTACAAGAATATCAGTGATAAAATCATCAATATACTTTTGCCCTTCATCACCTTGATAACGGCTTCTTATAGATACTTTACCTTCTTCTTCCTCTTTTTGGCCGACTATAAGCATATAAGGTACACGCTCAAGTCTAGCTTCACGTATTTTATAACCAATCTTTTCGGCTCTATTATCTAGCTCAACACATATACCTGCTTTACGAAATCTTTCAACGACGCTTCCAGCATATCCATGGAATTTTTCTGAAATAGGCAATACCTTTATTTGAACCGGAGCTAACCAAGTAGGAAATGCACCTGCAAAATGCTCTATTAAAATTCCTATAAATCTTTCGATACTACCAAATACAACTCTGTGGATCATAATAGGTCGATGCTTTTCTCCATCTGCCCCTATATACTCTAACTCAAATCGCTCAGGTAATTGAAAATCTAATTGGATTGTACCACATTGCCAAGTTCTACCTAAACAATCCTCGAGATGAAAATCAATTTTAGGACCATAGAAAGCCCCATCCCCTTCATTAATCACATAAGGTTTTCCTTTTTCTTCAAGAGCAGTCTGCAAAGCTGTAATAGCTCTTTCCCAATCTTCATCACTTCCAAGGCTGTTATCTGGTCTTGTCGATAATTCAACATGGTATTTAAATCCGAATTGACTGTATACTTCATCAATTAATTCATAAACTTTTTTGATTTCATCTTTGATCTGATCTGGTAACATGAAAATATGAGCATCATCTTGAGTAAAATTACGTACCCTCATGAGACCGTGTAAAGCTCCAGAAAGTTCATGGCGGTGAACTAACCCCAATTCTCCCATACGTATTGGAAACTCTTTATAAGAATGCATTTTTGATTTATAAACCAGCATACCTCCAGGGCAGTTCATGGGTTTAATAGCAAATTCCATGTCATCTACCTCTGAAGTGTACATGTTCTCTCGATAGTGATCCCAATGCCCAGACTTAATCCATAGATCTTTATTGAGCATGATAGGTGAAGCTACTTCTAAATATCCTGCATCCTCATGAACCTGACGCCAATACTCGATGAGTTTATTCTTTAAAACCATTCCTTTAGGTAAGAAAAACGGAAAACCTGGACCTTCTTCCATCATAGCAAAAAGCTCTAATTCTTTGCCTAACTTACGATGATCACGTTTTTTTGCTTCTTCTATTCGTTCAACATACTCAACTAATTCTCCCGCTTTTTGAAATGCTGTACCATAGATACGGGATAGCATTTTATTTTGCTCATTACCTTTCCAATAAGCACCAGCTACAGATAGTAATTTGATAGCCTTTACTGATTTTGTGGACATAAGATGAGGACCTGCGCATAAATCAACAAACTCACCTTGGCGATAAAAGGAGATTTCTTCTCCCTCTGGCAACTCATCAATTAGCTGTACCTTATAATCTTCCCCCATCTCTTTCATGAGAGTTATAGCTTCATCTCGAGGTAAGGCAAATCGCTCTATAGCTAGATTTTCTTTTGATATTTTTTTCATTTCTTTCTCAATCAGTCCTAATTCTTCTTGGTCAAAAGGGCGTTCACGATCAAAGTCATAGTAAAACCCACTATCTATTGCTGGACCAATCGCTAATTTTGTTTCAGGAAATAACCTTTTCACAGCTTGTGCTAACATATGCGCAGCTGTATGGCGAAAAGCTTTAGCTCCTCCCTCATCTTTAAAAGTAAGTATGTTAACCTTAGCGTCTCTGTTAATGACATGGCGTAGATCTACTACTTCATCATCAACTTCGCCTGCACAAGCCATACGTGCTAGTCCTGCACTTATATCCTTGGCTATATCAAAAACTTTCATTTCTTCTGAATATTCTAATACGGATAGGTCTTTTAATTCTATTTTCATCCTATTATCCTCCTATACATTTGATATAAATTCATAACAAAAGGACTGACTCCATCGTTGCGAGTCAGTCCTTAGATTCATTTGGATTATTTATTGTTGTTCAACTTCAACTTCTCTTATTTGTCTTGTATTAATTTCCACTAAAATTTCACCTAAGAATTCTTCCAGTGTTTTTTGACCTTCATCACCTTTATAACGGCTTCTAATAGATACTTTACCTTCTTCTTCTTCTTTTTGACCTACTATTAGCATGTAAGGTACACGTTCAAGTCTAGCTTCTCTGATCTTATAACCGATTTTTTCTGCTCTGTCATCTAAGTCAACACGAACACCAGCTGAACGTAATTTTTCTACAACGGTACCAGCATATTCATGATACTTCTCAGAGATTGGTAACACTTTTACTTGACTTGGTGCAATCCAAGTAGGGAATGCGCCAGCATATTTTTCAATAAGCATCGCTAATGTTCTTTCGTAACATCCAATTGAACTTCTATGAATAATGAATGGACGTTTTTTCTCATTATCTTTATCCACATAAGTCATATCAAAACGCTCAGCTAATGAGAAGTCAATTTGGATCGTAATAATTGTATCCTCTTTACCATGAACATTCTTAAACTGGATATCTAATTTAGGACCATAAAAAGCTGCTTCACCTTCAGCTTCAGTATAATCTAATCCAATATCATCTAAGATTTCTTTCATCGCAACTTGAGTTGATTCCCAAGCTTCTGGATTGTCAATGTACTTATCTGTCTTGTTTGGATCCCACTTGGAGAAACGATACCAAACGTCACCATCAATACCTAATGTGGTCATCACGTAATTGATTAAGTCAACACAGCCCTTGAACTCATCAGCTAATTGCTCAGGTGTACATACAATGTGTCCGTCTGCTAAAGTAAACTGACGTACACGAATTAAACCATGCATTTCACCAGAAGACTCATTTCTACATAAGGTAGCTGTTTCAGCATAACGTGCTGGTAAGTCTCTATAGGATTTTTGACTATTTTTATAGATCATAAACTGGAATGGACAGGTCATTGGACGTAAAGCTAAAATTTCTTCTTCTTTCTCTTCATCCCCCATAACAAACATACCATCACGATAATGATCCCAGTGACCAGATATCTTATATAAATCATTCTTTGCCATAGATGGCGTTTTGGTTAATAAATAACCTCTTCTTTCTTCTTCATCCTCAATCCACCTTTGAAGAGTTTGAATAACTTTAGCACCTTTTGGCATAATTAATGGTAGCCCTTGACCAACTGCTTCATTGGTAGTAAATAACTCCAATTCTCTACCTAACTTATTGTGGTCTCGTTTTTTAGCCTCTTCTAATCTTTCAATATACTCATTTAAATCAGCTTTTTTTGTAAAGGCTGTACCATAGATTCTTGATAACATTTTTCTACTTTCGTCACCTCTCCAATAAGCACCTGCAACTTGAAGAAGTTTGAAAGCTTTAACAGCTTTGGTACTCATAAGATGTGGTCCAGCACAAAGGTCAGTGAAATCTCCTTGCTTATAGAAGGAAATCACTTCGTCCTCCCCTAACTCTTCAATTAATTCTACTTTAAAGTCTTCACCCATATCTTTCATAAGGGTCAGTGCTTTATCACGAGGTAATTCAAATCTTTCAATCGGTGGATTCTCTTTAACGATTTTTTTCATTTCTTTCTCAATTGCTTTTATTTCTTCTTGATCAAAAGGCTGATCACGATCAAAGTCATAATAGAATCCATTATCGATTGCTGGTCCAATAGCCAACTTAGTTTCTGGGAATAATCTCTTAACAGCTTGAGCTAAAATATGAGCTGCTGTATGTCTAAAAGCTTTTTTCCCAGCTTCATCATTAAAGGTTAAAATATTTAATTCCACATCTTCAGTAACCATGGTTCTCAAATCAACCACTTCACCATTAATTTCTGCTGCACAAGCGACTCTGGCTAATCCCTCACTGATATCTTTTGCAATATCTAATACAGATTTACTCTCTGAATATTCTTTTACTGATCCGTCTTTTAATGTGATCTTCATATCGAAACTCCTTTTGTGTTATATTAATTTTTATTTTAATTTTATATGACAACTAGGACATTCTTTTTTACTGTATCTTCCAAGATGTATATCGCATTTTGGACAACGATGTTTATATCCCATATAACTCGAAATAACGATTGTGATAATTGCTGCAACTACGACTATAGGTGTCAACGTCCACCCCTGCCAAAACACTACAAGAACAAACGCTATTAATGCAACTGTATTAATCAAGGTACGCATTCTCAAGAATTTTTTATAGATATCTTGAACTCTCTCTTGATTCTCTTTAGCCATATTCCCATCTCCCAACATTCGTTCAAATAAAAAAATAAAAAACTCCCGCCCCAATCCATAACGGAAAGGGACGAGAGTATTATATCCCGCGGTTCCACCCTTGTTGTCATAGCACACTTTCTGCCACAACCACTTTAGTCGAAAGAATTCCTATAATAAACTATTACAAGATTCTTAGTGATGATAACGGTATCACCGGACTTTATTAGAGTCACTCAGAGGTGGTCTTCAAAGGCTTCCGTTTAGAAATGCTTCCAGCTATTGCATTTCCTCTCTGTAAACTTTCACATTTTACTATCCTCATCAACGTATTTACCATATATGAATCAATTATAGCACTCCCATGGCAAATGTCAAGTACCCAGTTTTTTCAACTCCATATTTTGATCTCAATCGCTTTTAGTCTGACTATAATTAATGATTACATACTCATAAGATTTCTTTTTTCTTTTTACTAGTTAAATCATTTCTATCATTATGTCCAATTCATACCGAAAGCGAGTAAGGTGTTCTATGGAGCAGTGAGCCACGGATGGCGAGCCTGGCTGTCTAAGACATGGACGTCTTCCCAGCCAGCGAATAGAAGGCCTTACTCGCTTGACCCTAAAGCTATAATTAAATGTTTTTAACTAATTCTTCGAGTTCCTCTACTTTAAACTCATAATTCTTATTGCAAAAATGACAATTCATCTCTATTGGTTCATTATCATCAATCATACTTTGCAAATCTTCTCTCCCAACACTGATTAAAGCTTTCTCGACACGATCTTTTGAACAATTACAGTAGAACTTGGCAGGTACTTTTTCATTAATTTGTAAACCTTTTTCACCTAATAATTCTTCTAAAATAGCTTCAGGAGTGTAGCCTTCTTCAAAGAGAGTTGTCACAGCCTTCACTTCTTTAATCTTTTCCTCTAAGAATGCAATGATTTCCTCTTCAGCTCCAGGCATTAATTGAATAATGAAACCTCCAGATTGTTTAATAGGGGTATCCTTATCAACAAGTACACCTAAAGATACCACTGAAGGAATTTGCTCTGAGTGATAAAAATAATGAGTTAAATCCTCTGCAATTTCAGATGTAACAAGATGCGTCTGACCTACATAAGGTTCTTTCAGCCCAATATCTTTAATAATATTCATTAAACCAATTCCAACTGCTGAGGCTACATCTAATTTACCCTCTTTATTAGGTGGTAAATCCACATGAGGGTTAAAGACATATCCCTTTACATTGGCGTCTTTATCTGCTGTTACCGTTATACCTGCTAATGGTCCATTCCCTCTAACTGTAATGGTCAAGAGATCTTTATCCCCTTTTAACATAATCCCCATCATAGCAGCTGCAGTCATGGTACGACCTAAAGCGGCAGATGCAACAGGTGAGGTATCATGAGCTTCTCTAGCAAATTCAAGCATCTCTTTTGTTGTCGCAGCAAATGCTCTTATTTGTCCATTAGCTGCAGTAGCTCTTATAATATAGTCCTTCATTAGTTCTCCTCCTTATCTTTCTCTCTTGCTATAAAATAAAGTCGTTCACTGTTTTCCTTTGGTTCATCAAATGTAAAAGCATCATATACCGCCATTAATTGTAATCCAGCATCTTTTAATAACTGGCAAACTCTTTCCTTTGTATAGGCTCTCTGATAATGAGTCTCTTCATATTTACGATAGAGTCCATTTCTTTCTTTATCAAAGATAGTTAAATGATACTCATTCATATGTTCTACTTCATCATAATAATTGTCCCATATATAAGCACACTCATCTTGAACATCTGTATATGTTTCTTGACCTAACATCTCATATTTATAAGCTGTATTCATATCAAAAATAAATAAACCCTTTGGATCTAAGTAGTTATTAGCCAAACTAAATACTTGTAATAAATCTTCTTCATCATGTAGATAGTTTAAACCATCACAAATACAAACTATACTTGAAACGGTTCCATATAATTCGAATTCACGCATATCTTGTTCCAAGAATAAAATACTTAAATCTTTTTTTTCAGTCTTTTCACGAGCTACATTTAGCATTTCATTAGATATGTCAATACCAATCATATCATAATTTTTCTCTGCAAGTCGGTAAGTAACCTCACCTGTACCACAGGCAAGATCTAAAACAAGTTGAGGTTCTAAACTGTAATGGGACCATAAAGCTTGTATATACTCTACCCATTGATCATAGGGTACGTTTTCCATAAATTTATCATAGACGTAAGCAAAACTATCGTACATTTAAATCATCCCTACTTTATTGATTCAACTATTTATACCCTTAGTTGAATTATGTATAGTTTAATTAGAAGTGAGATACAGGAAGGTTAATTCCTACGCCCACATTTAAAGAGAGATACTTAAAGTATCTCTCTTATAATAGATATTATATTATTTATTATTTCCTTTGTCTACTATATATTTTGCATGAAGATTTGTATTTAACTACAACTTCTATGCACTATATATTATTGACCTGACATTTTTTGCTCTTGTGATTGAATCATTCTTTTAACCATTTCGCCGCCGATAGAACCAGCTTCACGAGAAGTTAATTCGCCATTGTAACCTTGCTTTAAGTTTACACCTAATTCATTAGCTACCTCATATTTGTATTGGTTTAAAGCTTCTCTTGCAGCACTACTTTTGTATGCTGGACTATTACTATCAGTATGATTAGTCATATTAGTGTTTGCCATCTTGTTTCACCTCCATGTTCCTATTATTTGATTTTTCTCTTCTTTTATTCATGTTTTTATTTATACCAACTATTACAAATGAATTTAATCATTTTTTTTGATATAATTAACTTGATTCAAACATCGGAGGTTATGACAATATGACATATTTACAACATTATGAGGAAATGATAGAACCTCAGCTTCAACAGATAGATGTCTTTATCAAGGCTCAAGATCCAATTACAGTTAATTCCTTAGCACAACTTTTATCTATTTCTGAATTAGAAATACATAGTATTGTATCTGAAGAAAACATAACACAGTTAAATAAAATGACTTTCTTTATGATCATGAAAAAGGGTTCAAGCCCAATTTGCAAGTTGTTCAATAGAGAACTTGAGCGTAAAACTTTTAATAACTATAGTATTGAAGATGTAAGTTATATCTATGATATTCCTGTTAATAAAGTCCTAGAAGCATCCAATACGATCGAGACTGATATTTTTAACTCTTCAAATATCCGTACACTTTTCTCCTATATAAAATTGTAATGAATATTACTGAACAAGTCATAAGAAGTAGCGTAAGGTTAGTTTGCCTTATGACTACTTTTTTAGTTTGCAAAATATTTCTAATCTTTGCACCCCAAAGAATAACTCCACCCATTTAGTTAAAAAATAATATGGATACCAGCCTTGTGATCTATTTAAAATTCTGTTACTTAACTTGAATATTATTAAGCATTGGGATATTATACTACTAGAAGTTGTGAAAGGAGCAGTCACTGATGGAAATCGAAAGAAAATTTATAGTTGAAGAAATCCCCTTTGAGTTAGATCAATATACTTATTCCACTATTCAACAAGCGTATATCCACACTACGCCTACGATTCGCATAAGAAAAAGAAATAATCAATATATCTTAACCCTTAAATCTAAAGGTGGTCTATTACGTCATGAACTTGAGATGCCAATAAATATTGACGAGTACGAAAGTTTGATAGCCAAAAAGGAAGGTCGTCTGATTGAAAAAAAACGATATGAGATTCCTCTTGAACGTGGATTAATTGCTGAACTTGATCTTTTTGAAGGAGAACTAGCACCTTTGAAATATGTTGAGGTTGAATTTTCTTCAGTCGATGAGGCCAAAGCATTTAAAGCGCCTGATTGGTTTGGCGAAGAGGTGACTGAAGACTATCGCTATACGAATCAAGCATTGGCAACATTAGATCAATCAAATAAATAAGAATATAAGTAAAGAGAATGACCTAAGTCATTCTCTTATGATGTATGAGTATTTGAAGATATTGAAGCGGGTGATGGGAATCGAACCCACGTATCCAGCTTGGAAGGCTGGTGTTCTACCATTGAACTACACCCGCAGGTGTGGTGCGGATGAAGGGAGTCGAACCCCCACGCCAAAGGCGCTAGATCCTAAGTCTAGTGCGTCTGCCAGTTCCGCCACATCCGCATATAATTTATAATAGTATAATAAAAATAATTCCATGTTGTTGAATCAAAGAATTCAAACAACGAACTGGGTAGGCAGGATTCGAACCTGCGGATGCAGGAGTCAAAGTCCTGTGCCTTACCGCTTGGCGACTACCCATTAGATTTTTTTAGGTTATGAAACCTTGAGTTTTATGCTAGGTGATAACTTAGCTTTAAATAAAGTACCCTTGTGTAATATGGCGTGCCTGCAGGGATTCGAACCCCGGACACGTGGCTTAGAAGGCCACTGCTCTATCCTGCTGAGCTACAGGCACATAATAAAGCGGGTGATGGGAATCGAACCCACGTATCCAGCTTGGAAGGCTGGTGTTCTACCATTGAACTACACCCGCATAATATTAAAGTCGGGGTGACAGGATTCGAACCTGCGACCTCTTGAACCCAAATCAAGCGCTCTAGCCAAGCTGAGCCACACCCCGATTGATTATTTTTTTAAAGGACGAAGAACATTATATAAAAAATCCACTAAAAAGTCAATAGTTTTTAAAGATATTTATTTAAATATTTTATTATATTCAATTATTTGCCCTTCTATCTTGCCGTTCACTATTGTAATAATACCATAAGAAGGTCCTTCATACCCTCTGGGTTGGGTTAAACTACCTGGGTTCATTAAAAAAAGGTCATCTACCCAATCATTAACAGGTACATGGCTGTGCCCAAAAAGAACACCATCAACTCCTAGCTTTTTACCATGAAGAGCTATTCGTTGTGTAGAACCCTTAACCCCATAATGGTGACCATGGGTAATGAAGAATTTCTTATCATCTATATAGATACATTTCTCATTATCTTCATTACTGAACCAATCACAATTCCCTGCAACACACTCAAAATGCAAATCATGGAACTCATAAGACAAGTCCAATGCATCATTAATGTGATCACCTAAATGAATAACGTAATCAATTCGACTCTTAATTCTCTTTAAAATTTTTCTTACTTTAGATATGTCTTTATGCGTATCACTAATGACTAGTACTTTCATTCGCTAACAAAACTTCCTTCATTTTTCTCAAAGCCTTACCTCTGTGACTGATTTCATTCTTCAGGTCTCGTGACATCTTTGCTGATGTCATTTCATATTCAGGTACATAAAAGATTGGATCATAACCAAAACCATTTTCTCCATCAGGTTGATAGGCAATACGCCCTTCAAAATTTTCTCTAACCACCTTTGTATCACCATTAGGATAAGCTACTGCAATAGCACACACAAAACGAGCTATACGTTGTTCATCAGGTACCCCATCAAGCTTATCAATAATCATTTGATTTTTTATAGAATAGGATGTCTCTTTACCAGCAAATCTAGCTGAATATATGCCTGGAGCTTTATCTAAGTAATCCACTTCTAATCCTGAATCATCCGCCAGAACAATTTTCCCTGAAACTTTCATAATTTCAGTAGCTTTCTTCAAAGCATTCTCTTCAAAAGTGGAGCCATCCTCAACTACATCAATATCAATACCAGCATCCTCCATAGAGATCACTTCTAAGCCTGTCCCAACCAAAATTTCATTGATCTCCACAAGCTTCTTTTTATTTTTAGTTGCGAAAATAATTTTATCCATCTCTAAGCCAACTTTCTATATTCAAATCAATCTAACTCGTCACCTGTTTAGAAACTCTATTAAGCTTACCTCAATTTTACTCCACCCATAGTTCTTCGTCAAGAATTAAGATCACTAATTATCATAACTGATTTATTTAATCTCAGGATATACTATCATTTTATCCAATCAATACAGAAAGCATATAAGGAATTCTATGGAGTAGTGAGCCATGGATGGCGAACCCGGCTGTCTAAGACATGGACGTCTTTCCAGCCGGTGCAATAGATTTCCTTATATGCTTGACCCTAATGCTATATTTATTAAAACTGAACTATTTCCTTTTGTATCTCAATTAAATCATTGGTCCCCTTTTCCCCTAGGGCTAACAATTCATTAAGCTGCTCTCTTGTAAAAGGAGCTTCTTCTCCAGTTCCTTGAACCTCAATGAACTCTCCTTGATCTGTCATAACAATATTCATATCCACTTTAGCGCCACTGTCTTCTTCATAACATAAGTCTAACATAGCCTCTTCATTAACTATACCTACACTTACAGCGGCAACCATACCTTTGATAGGCATTTTTTTAATAACACCTTCATCCAATAACTTCTGGCAAGCCAAAGCTACTGCTACAAATCCACCTGTTATAGATGCAGTACGGGTACCACCATCAGCTTGTATAACATCACAATCTAAGAGAATACTTCTTTCTCCTAAAGCTTTAAAATCAACTACTGAACGGATAGCTCGTCCAATAAGACGTTGAATCTCTACAGAACGTTTATTCATTTTAAGTCTGGCTATATCTCTCGTATTTCTTGTTGATGTAGCACGTGGTAACATAGCATACTCGGCAGTAACCCAGCCTTCTCCGGAATTTTTTTTGAATGGAGGTACACGATCTTCTACAGTAGCATTGCAGATGACTTTTGTATTCCCCATTTCTATTAATACTGACCCCTCAGGGTGCATGATATAGTCTTTCGTTAATTTTACTGGTCTTAATTCATCATTAGTTCTTCCATCAATACGACTCACTTTGTTTCATCCTTTCAATAAATTGCTCTTCAGTATAGTTGTTTATAAGTGTTCCTTCTGTAAATACTTCTCTGTCCTCTATATAAAAAGAGACGGTTTTTATATCTTCTAGTTCAAATACCATATATAGTAATTGATTAACCATAAAGAATTCGTGTGCACTACCTCCATAGTTATTCAATTCTTCATTAAAGACTACATCGACATGCCCATCTTTATACAGACACAGATCAATTGCAGATTTATATGGTATCAATTGTATCTGATTCTCATTATAGTCCAAGGTAGTTAAGATTTCAAATAAATTTACAATTTTCTCTTCCACAGCTTGTTCTTCTACATCTACATCCATTATAGTAGCTTCAATTTCTTCATCCTTAATCTCATAAACAAGTAATTTACCCTCAGCTGATTCCGCTACTATACCCAAGGGCATCCTAAAAAAAACACTACTTATCAGTAGACCTATTATAAATCTTTTCAACAAAAATAAACCCTCCCTTAATTTGTATTCATTTACATTTTATACCAAATTAAAGGAGAGTTCAATATTTAATTCAATAAACCTTTTGATTCAAGCATCTCCAAAGACTCTATTATACCATTATAAATACCTACTGCAGCATTATCAATAAAACTTTCTTCTTTAAGCCGAGGTCCATCAATTGGACTTGTCATGTAAGCTACTTCTACAATTACCGCAGGCATCTTTGTATGTTTAAGAACATATAGATCATCTCGATATCTTAAACCTCTATTATCTGTGCCCACTTGAGAATAAGTCGTTTCTTGCATAATAGTTGCAAATGCTTTAGTTATACCACTTCCAGTGTCATAGTATAAGGTTTCAGTGCCATTATAGGAACTGAAGAACGCATTGTTATGAACACTAATAAATAAATCAGCACCAACTTCATTTGCTAATTCACAACGCTCTTGAAGTGTAGGGTACGTATCTTCTACTCTTGTCATATATACTTTAATATCTTTATGATAAGTCAATAGTGTCTCAAGTTTAAGAGAAATGTCTAAATTAGCTTCTTTCTCATTCATTTCTGCATAGTTACCCTCACCAGCAGGTTTACCTGGATCTGAACCACCATGACCAGCGTCCACTACCACAATTTTCTCATAAACTGATTGCGGGTCCAGAATATTAATATAAATACTATTATCATCTTCAGTAATGGTATAGCCTTTTATGGCTTTTGTAATAATCTCAACTTGATACCCTGTTTGATCTGAAGATAAATTAACTTGCTTGACGTCATCATCATTAATATTGATCGTACCATAACCATATACAGCTTCTAAGTTTGTACTTGGAATAGTAATCACAGCTCTCTTATTAAGATAGTCATCATTAATAATAAATGCATCTATATCTATGCCAGGTACTTGCTTACTTATGACTATCGTTGGATTAGACGTGTATTGATAGTTAATATTTTTATAAGTTGGTGGTACTAAGCGTACTCTTACTGTATCATCATCCAATTCACTAACCGAGAATTCTGCATTTCCATTAAGTTCTAGTACGATACGAGTTGTATCATCATTAAACTTGGATGTTCTTACATTCTTCACATATTGACCTTCTGCATCACTTTCTTCGTATAAAAATGCAGAATCTGAATAAGGTACATCAATCACTAAACGTGTAGGATTAGCCAACCAAAAAATATCTAATACAGGTAATTCTGTCCCTGTTATATCTACATAATCACCAAATTGATCCTGTGCTAGTTCAATATCATAGATATAATTGCGACTAACTGTTAGAATCATATCTGTACGATCATCTGTTAATTTCAAACTGTAATTAATATCATCGTATTTCATATCCAGTACGATACGAGTTGCTAAAGGATCTTTAGAATATTGACTTGAACGCACTGCTTCAAAATAAGGATTGTCTTCAAGAAGAACTGTTTCCTCATCAAATTCCTTATTAGCGTTAGCAATATCTATAATTAACTTGTTATTCCAAATAGTCGTTTCAATACCACTTATAGCACTTGAAGCAGATACTATAAATTTAAAACCACCTTGTTCTTCTATAAAAGCAAAACCTGTAATGTCCGTATCATCATACTTTTTATAAGGGATTTCCTTTTCACCATCAGCAACATCTGGAATATCCTCTGCATTTGTAAAAGCAATCGGATTTTTTGCCAACGGAGTAGGTAGTCCTTCGATAGGCTCAGGATCATTATCATCATTTGTGTTATCTTCATTATTTGTATTATCTTCTTCATTAGTGTTGTCTTGATTATCCGTGGTTTCATCACTATTATCTTGATTTTTTGTTGCAAGAATTGTATAGCTGTCATGGTCCCATACTACGCCATAATCCAAGGCTTCTAAAATAAAACGAAGAGGCACCATCGTCTTTGTGTTTGACGGATCATTCATATTGGCAACTAATTTTGCTGTTTCATCCATCTCAACCGCCATACCATTAACATAGGCTATGTAATCATCAATTTTCAAAACTATGAAGTTATTTCCACTTAATATGTAAACTTCCTTCGTTTCGCCATTCCATTGTACATCACCACCGATTGTTTCAAAAAATTCTCTTACGGGCACAATGGTTCTTCCTGCTGGCGTAATAATTGGAGGCATTGCTCCTTCTTTCATTGGTTGTCCATCAATATGGATCGCCGGAAACTTGCTATAGCTATAAATTTGTTCATCGTATTTTATCTTTAGTTCATCTTCTTCTGCTAACGATACAAATGAAAGTAAGTTAAAAACAAAAGAAAATATTAGGACAGTACTTATAATTCTCTTTAGTTTCATCCTTCGCCCCCTTTTCTCTATGTTGTCATCTGAACTTCATAAGAGCTTAATAATTATTAGGATTTAATCATTAAGTTCAATGCACTTCCTTTAAGTCGTTTCATAGTAAATAATAACTAGTTTTATAGCAGTTATTTTCGACTTTTATAAGAATGAAAATCATTTTGACTATTAAAATTATAACAAAAGAAATATTGGAATAAAAGACTTTTAACCATTAAGAAACATAATTTTAATATATGCCTCGGAAAGCATCAAACCCTCTATTAAAAACACGTTTTATTACATATTATTACTTTCAAATATCGTAGAATTACTACTTTTTATCCGCTCATCTACTAGTTAGTAACATAGCTTTACCCTAACTTCCCTTTATCAAGTAACTACATGGTTACATCAAATATAGCAGCTTAACCTACATAAAACTAGAATAGAAAAGTAGGTACAGTAAAAAAGCACATGATAAGGACTCAACACCTTACATATGCTCCTATTCTACTATATCCAATTATATAATAACCGTTACACTAACAACAAACGAAACAATTACTAATAATAATCCTGAAAATAATATCGGTTTTGTTGAAAAATATTTCGGTAAATCTTGCGCTATATATTCATTAAATTTCATCTTTTTACCATCATCATCCTTCAACTCATCTTCATCGTACCCCGTACTAGGTCTGCCAAAAAACCATTTTACTTTTTTGTAAGGATAGCTGGTTATTCGAAATAAACCTGTTTCACTAATAGCCATAAAGCCGCCTATTACAGCTATTATCCCACCAAAAATAAATAAGTAATTGACAAAAGCCAATAAAAAGGTATCAGATAATAAACCTATCAATACAGATAATGTTGTAGTTACTGCAGTGATTACTAAAAATAATTTTAACTTTCTATTCAATAAGATCTCCTCACTTTGCAAATTGTTATATAATGTATACTCTATTATATCAGATTGAACATAAAAGACAAATATTTATCTTTTATTACTTAATTTGTCCGTTCCTTTAACTGTTACACAAAAGAAATCCTTTATTTGTATCAACGATAATATAATTCTTCACTTGAGTAAAATCAGATCATAGTAAAAAAGTGGCTAACGCCAACTTAAAACTGGAATAAGAAAGTAGGGCTATAAGCCTAATGACCTATAACCCAATTCTAAAGGAATTTTTATATTCCTATTTATTTTTTGCTGCTAATTCCTTTTCATATTGTGCTACTTCTGATTTAGAAGCATACACAAAATGCTCTGGTCTAATTTCAACCCATTCAGGTTGTTCCTTACTGTAATCATGAACCGTTGGTGTATATGGAATTCTTCTTCGAGTTCTTTCTGATTGAGGATCTGGAAGAGGAATCGCTGACAATAAAGACTTTGTATAAGGATGAAGTGGATTTTCATACAGTTCATCACTATTAGCTAACTCCATTAATTGTCCTCTATACATAACCCCTACACGGTCAGAAATATATTTTACCATGGATAAGTCATGGGCAATAAAGAGGTAAGTTAAACCTCTTTCGTTCTTTAATTGATTTAATAAGTTAACTACCTGAGCTTGAATAGATACATCAAGGGCTGAAATTGGTTCATCAGCAATAATAAACTCTGGCTCAATAGCTAAAGCTCTAGCAATACCTATTCTCTGTCTCTGTCCACCTGAGAATTCATGTGGATAACGATTAGCATGCTCTTTATTTAATCCAACGGTTTCAAGAAGTTCATGAACCTTTGCCATTCTTTCTTCTTTGTTTTTCGCCAAATTATTATTGTCTATTCCCTCGGCAATAATGTCGGCTACTGTCATTCTAGGGTTTAAACATGCCTGTGGATCTTGAAAGATCATTTGAATCTTCTTATTGAGTTCTTTTTTCTTTCCTCTAGGCATTTTCCCCTGAATATTTTTACCGTCATAAATGATTTCACCACCAGTAGCATCGTACAGACGAATAATCGTTCTACCAGTCGTTGATTTACCTGATCCAGATTCACCAACTAGACCGAAAGTTTCACCTTTATAAATATCAAAAGAAATATCGTTAACAGCCTTTACAACTGCACCTTTTGGTAACTTGAAATATTGCTTAAGGTTTTTAACTTCAAGTAACTTCTCTTTATTATTCATTGACAACACCACCTTTTACTTTTTGTTCTAGCTTTTTAATGGCTGATGGTGGTTCTACCTTTGGTGCATCAGGATGCAATAACCATGTTCTCGCCTTATGAGTTTCAGAAATCTGGAAGAATGGTGGTTCTTCCTTCATATCAATAGCCATGGCAAACTCACTTCGTAATGCAAAGGCATCACCTTTTGGTGGATTCAATAAGTCTGGTGGTGTACCAGGAATAGCATATAATTCTTCTTCATCAGAATCTAGACTTGGCATTGAAGCTAACAATCCCCAAGTATAAGGATGTTTAGGTAAATAGAAGACTTCATCAGAAGTTCCTACCTCAACAATTTGACCAGCATACATAACTGCAACACGATCAGAAACGTTGGCTACTACCCCTAAGTCATGGGTAATGAAGATAACAGCAACACCTGTTTTTTCTTGAAGATCTTTAATTAGATCTAAAATCTGCGCTTGAATTGTAACATCTAATGCTGTTGTTGGCTCATCAGCAATGAGGATTTTTGGCTCACATGCTAATGCTGTTGCTATAACAATTCTTTGACGCATACCACCAGAGAACTGGTGAGGATATTGATGGAAGCGCTTCTCTGGCTCATCAATTCCAACTAAATCTATCAACTCAATAGCTCTTTTTTTAGCTTCATCTTTACTCATACCACGATGCTTAACCATACCTTCCATGATTTGTTTACCAATCTTCATGGTTGGATTTAATGATGTCATCGGATCTTGGAAAATCATAGCAATATCCTTACCACGTACTTTTTCCAATTCTTTTTCTTTTAAACTCGCAAGATCTTTACCATCAAAATGAATCTCTCCATTATCAATATTACCATTTGATGCTAGTATCCCTATAATCGTCTTAGTACAAACAGATTTACCAGAACCTGATTCACCTACGATCGCCAATGTTTCACCTTCATGTAAATCAAAACTCACTCCACGAACGGCATTAACTCTACCACTGTAGGTTTTAAAGGAAACATGAAGATCTTTTACTTCTAAGATTTTCTTCATCATTGTACCTCCCTACTAACTATTACGCATTCTTGGGTCTACAGCATCTCTTAGACCGTTTGCGAAGATATTCAAGCTTAACATTAGAACTGATAAGATAACTGCTGGGATAAATAACATAAATGCATTTGTCATTAAGAATTTATAACCATCAGCAATTAATGTACCTAATGATGTTTCAGGTGCTTGTAACCCTAAACCAATAAACGCCAAGAAAGATTCATAGAAAATCGCACTTGGAATAGAGAATGTAATCATGATTACAATCTGTCCAATAATATTCGGAATAATGTGTTTAAATATTAATTTGAAGCTTGGAGTACCTAATGTACGACCAGCTAAAATAAATTCTTGTTCCTTAATTTTTAAGAACTGAGAACGAACTACACGCGCCATACCTACCCAAGAGGTCATAGCAATAGCTATAGCGATCGGTACGATACCAGGATCAAAGACAAGTATAAATAGTGTAACTAATACCAGGTTTGGAATACCAGTAAGGATTTCAGTAAAACGCATCATATACATATCAATTTTACCGCCATAGAAACCTGCAATGGCACCATAGGATACCCCAATGAGTAAGTCAATCATTGCTGCGATAAAACCGATTAATAGAGATACACGAACCCCTCTCCAAACTCTCGTCCATAAATCACGACCTAAGTCATCTGTACCAAACCAATAAGCTTCATCTTCAATTCCTTTTGCTGCATAAACATCTTCCACAACTGTATATCTTGTTACTGATGTACCATCTTCTTTAGTTTCTGTGAACTCATTAACTATTTCATAAGTCCCCTCTGTTAAACGAGCAAGACCATTTTCACCGACTTCTTTAGTAACTGTACCATCAAGAATACCTAATTCAGCTAACCCTGGTACTTTAGGTGGTAACTTTGTATGCTGTGATGGTGGTTGAATTTGCTTATCGTACTCATATGCATTCATCATAGGACCAAACATCGAGAAGAAAATAATAATAACAAGTAAAACCATTGCAAATATTGCCGCTTTATTCGTTTTCAATCTTCTTCTAACGTCTTGCCAGAAAGTAAGACTTGGTGCTTCAATTTTTTCATTTAGTGATGTATCGATCTTAATGCGTTTAAATTGTTCTTGTGCAATCTTTTTAACATCGCTCATTATTTAGCACCTCCTGACAGACGAATTCTTGGATCAATAATACCGTATAGAATATCAATGATAATAAGCACTGTGATATATAATGCACTATAGAATGTTGCTACTCCTAGGATAACAAAATAGTCATTCTTTTGAATACCTTCTACAAGTAAGAAACTAACTCCTGGAATACCAAAAATCTTTTCAATTACTGTAGAACCAGTTAATAAAGAAATTGTCATTGGTCCTAGCACTGTAATAACTGGAATTAATGCATTTCTCAATGCATGTTTATAGATGACGTGCGCTCTTGACATACCTTTAGCTCTTGCTAATAATATATAATCAGTAGAAAGCACCTCAACGAGCTCTGTTCTCATGAAACGAGCACATGATGAGATAACAAATAAGGATAGTGCTAACGTTGGCATAATCGTAGATGCAGCTGTCTCATTATAAACAACTGGAAGTAAACCTGCTCTTACACCTAGATAGTATTGCATTAAAGATGCCATTACGTAGGATGGAACAGAAACCCCTAGAATTGCGATCAAAATTGTTGCATGATCAATAGGTGTATTTTTCTTAAGTGCAGCTATCGCCCCTAAAAATATACCCACTAATGCTCCAAAAATAAGCGCTTGTCCTCCTACACGTACAGTTACTGGCAATCTTGCAGCAATCATTTCTGAAACTTCTTGATTATTGTATTGGAATGATACACCAAAATCCCCTGTGAATACATTCTTCATATAACGAGCATATTGCATTGGTATTGGATCATCCAAACCATATTTGTCATTCAAAATTACTAATTGTTCCTCCGTTAACTTATCGTCGTTAAAGGGTGAACCTGGCATGAATTGAAGTAGTAAGAAAGTAATGGATACTACTAAAAACAAAGTAATAAGCCCGTACATAAGTCTTTCTAAGACATACTTAATCATCTTTTCACCTCGCATAATTTGCTAATAAGGTATCATTTAATTGATCCTTATTTTCTTTTTTAAATTCATTAGCCTCTAATAAACTAATTTTCAAATAATATACAAATTTCGACATGTATATAATTATACTGTCAATCTATCACTAAATCAATAACTAATATTTTACATTTTTATTGATTAACTTTCATAATTCACCAATATCATCATTACTAAATAATCATAAGTATTAATAAAGCAAAAATTGAACTTTATAAAGGTCAACCTAACTTATCAAATCTTACATTATGTGTATTGCTGAATAAAGCACCCCACTTATTAGTAGGGTGCTTTATTCAGTTTTTTTAATTATTCAGCATAGTTCATTTCAATATAGAATACTGACATATCTTCAGTTGTTTTGAAGTTAGAATCATCAACATATTGTGATACGAACTCACTACTTAATACTGCTCTATCGATGTCACCAGCTTCATATAAGTTGACACGTGCAGCAGCATCTTTTACGATACGGAAGTTAACTACATCAATAGCTACTTCATCAGCTGCATAGTAATCTGCATTTTTAGCGTATTCATATTCATAACCTAAAGTCCATTTTGTTAAAGTATAAGGACCATTGTATAATGCTGTTTCTGGGCTTGTACCATAGTCATCACCCATTGCTTCAACAAAAGCTTGATTTTGTGGGTAGAATGATGGGAATACTAATAATTCAATAAAGAATGGTACATTTGTTTCTAATTCAACTACTAATGTAAAGTCATCAGCAGCAGTAACACCTAATTCTTCTGGAGCAACTTCACCACCAGCTACAGCAGCACCGTTTTTGATACCAGCTGATTCTAACATATGAGCATATTGAGCACCTGTGTTAGGATCGCCTAATCTTCTCCATGAATAAACGAAATCATGAGCTGTTACAGTTTCGCCATTTGACCAAACATTATCATCTCTTAAATTGAAAGTATAAACATAAGTTACATTACCGTTTTCATTCGTTACTTCTTCCATACTATAATCTTTAACTAAGCCTTCAACGATACTTCCATCTTCAGCGTACTTAAATAAACCTTCATTTGTATTACCAATAGCTTGGAATGATACTGAGTTAGTAGCTAATGAGATATCCATTGTAGGAATATCTGAAGTATCTACTAATCTAGCAATTGTTTCACCATTTTCGTTAGTTTGAGTTGTTTCTGCGTAAGTGAAAATGATATCAGGTCCGAATGAAGGTTCTACAAGACCTGTGAAATAATCTTGTTGTAAGATTGCTTTACCTTTTTGATATAGAGGAATGATTGCTGTTTCTTCTTCAAACATCATTCTTTCTGCTTCTTGTAAAGCCGCCCAACGAGCATCAGCATCAGCTAGTAATTCACCTGATTTAGCATCGTCTATAATTGCATCGAATTCTGCATTAGCCATACCAGTATTGTTATGACCACCGCCTGTTACCCATAAATCTAAATATGTCATTGGATCTGGATAGTCAGGACCCCAACCAGCGAAGTTAACATCAAAGTTACCTGCACTAGCTAACTCTAATTTATTTTCGAATGGTTGTTGGTTAATTGTTACTGATAAACCTGGTAAATTTGCTTGCCATTGAGCTTGGATATATTCAGAAATCTTCTTACTACTATCTGAGTCGAAAGTTAATAATTCGATTTCAATTTCTTCAAAACCTAATTCTTCTTTAGCTTGATTCCAGTAGTTCATCGCTTCATCTAAATTGTAGCTATTAAAACCTTCTGGGTATTCACTTCTAAAATCTTTACCTGGTGTAATACTACCTGGTGTTAAATAATCAACAGCTTGAGAACCGTTTGCTAAAATTTCATTTGAAATAAATGATTTTTCTAATGACATTGCTAATGCTTTACGGAAATTTATATTTTGTAAAGCTTCTTTTGATGATACTTCTTTTACTTCTGTATTAGTTGTAGTATCTGTTGGTTCAGTAGTAGTATCATTATCTTTAGAACAACCTACTAAAACTGCGCTAATTCCAAGTACAAGTACTAATACAAGTGCTAATAATTTAGTCTTCATGTTGGTATTCCTCCCTGCATGTTTTATTGTCATGCTCTAGTATACCAAAAAATTTTGTGTATTTCAACAGATTATTATTTTACTCGTCATAATATTGAATTTTTTGCGTTCTAAAATTGCATTCGTATTTTTTGTACAGTTTTCATAATTCTCTTAGGCATCATCACTAACTCAACCGAATACGGCTACACCCCTACTTATAAGCGGCTTTATGCTTTATTTTTAAGTTTTTTAGACAATATTCAGAAAACATTGTATACAATCATATAATTTTCTTTATTACTCATAAAACCCTTAATATATAGTGTATTATGTACTTATACGGCAAATTATCCTTATTTCATTGAATTTTAATATAATAATTTTGCCCAGCACCCAGTATACCAATAAACACGTCCGCCATAGAGATACACGAATTATGTTATTAATATTGAATAATTACCTTAATTTTTTCTTTTCCACTTATGTGCATTTTTTTAAGCTATATTTACTATTTTATTACATCATTGTTATTTATTCTATAGTTTTGATGTAAATAATGATTTTCATCCTCTATAAAATTGCATGCATTTTTATGCATACAAGAATACTGTATACAATAGCAGATATTAGTTCCTTCCTATTATAAGGAATATTTTAGCTTTCTTTTAGTATTTGCTTTAAATCCTCCTATGTTGAGACCAAACCCCTTAACAGGAAAACCAAAGTCTTCCACCGACGGTCACTGCTTCTATTTTCTCCAAAATAATGAAACAACAAAAGAAGGTGTCTCTCACGAGACACCTTCTTGTTTTTTTAGCTCACTGACGCTTTTTCATTTTTTTTGATTTCTTCTTGGTATTTTTCCACTTCACTAGGTGAAGCATAAATCCAATGTTTTGGTCGTATTTCAACCCATTCAGGTTTTTCTTTACTATAATCATGCATAGTAGGATCATAGCCAAATCTTCTTCTGGTTCTCTCTGTTTGAGGATCAGGAAGAGGAATGGCAGACATTAATGATTTAGTATATGGATGTAACGGATGATGGAAAAGCTCCTCACTATCCGCTAACTCCATTAACTTACCTCGGTACATAACCCCAATTCTATCAGAGATATACTTAACCATGGATAAGTCATGAGCAATAAACAAGTACGTTAATTGCTTTTCATGCTTCAATTGGTTCATTAAGTTAACAACCTGAGCTTGAATAGACACATCAAGGGCTGAAATTGGTTCATCAGCAATAATGAATTCTGGTTCAATAGCTAATGCTCTTGCAATACCAATTCTTTGACGCTGTCCACCAGAAAACTCATGAGGATAACGATTGGCATGATCTTTGTTAAGACCAACTGTTTCAAGTAATTCATACACTTTATGCAATCTTTCTTTCTTATTCTTAGCTAATCCATGAATATCAATACCTTCTGCAATTATATCTGCTACTGTCATTCTTGGATTCAGACAAGCTTGAGGGTCTTGAAAGATCATTTGCATTTTTTTATTGATTTCTCTTCTTTTCGCTCTAGGCATTTTACCTTGAATGTTCTCGCCATTAAATACTATTTCACCCTCTGTTGCTTCATAGAGTTTTATAATAGTACGGCCAGTTGTTGTTTTACCCGAACCAGATTCTCCAACTAAACCAAATGTTTCACCTTTATAGATATCAAAAGTAATACCATCAATAGCTTTAACTACACCTTTTTTAGGTAACTTAAAGTATTGTTTTAGATTACTTATTTCAACTAATTTCTCTCTGTTATCCATTACCTCACACCACCTTTATATTTTAATGCTAGTTTCTGAATCGCTGAAGGTGGCTCTACCTTAGGTGCATCTGGATGTAAGAGCCAAGATGCTGCTTTATGTGTTTCACTAAGCTCAAAATATGGTGGTTTTTCTTCCATATCAATGGCTAATGCGAACTCACTTCTTAAAGCAAAGGCATCACCTACTGGCGGATTAAGTAAATCTGGTGGTGTACCTGGTATCGCATAAAGTTCATCATCATCTGTATCCAAACTCGGCATGGAAGCCAACAAACCCCAAGTATATGGATGTTTAGGTAAGTAGAATACTTCATCAGCTGTACCTACTTCAACAATCTGTCCCGCATACATAACGGATACACGATCAGAAACGTTAGCAACAACACCTAAGTCATGAGTAATGAAGATAACTGCAACACCTGTTTTTTCTTGTAAATCTTTAATTAAATCAAGTATTTGTGCTTGGATTGTAACATCTAATGCTGTTGTTGGCTCGTCAGCTATTAAAATTTTAGGCTGACAAGACAAAGCGATCGCGATTACAATTCTCTGACGCATTCCACCTGAAAATTGATGAGGATATTGGTGGAAACGTTTTTCTGGCTCATCAATACCTACTAAATCGATAAGCTTAATAGCTTCAGCTTTTGCCTCTGACTTACTCATACCACGATGCTTAACCATTGGTTCCATGATTTGCTTACCAATTTTCATCGTCGGATTAAGTGATGTCATAGGATCTTGGAATATCATAGCAATTTCCTTGCCACGAATTTTCTCTAATTCCTTTTCTTTCATCTGAGCAATGTCTCTATCTTCTAAAAGAATTTCACCTTTATCTATTCGACCATTTTTCGCAATAATACCCATAATGGTTTTTGTACATACAGACTTTCCTGAACCTGACTCTCCAACTATAGCTAAGGTCTCACCTTCATGCAGTTCAAAGCTAACACCACGTACAGCTTTTACTGTACCTCCATGGACCTTAAAGGAGACATGTAAATCATTTACTTCTAATAATTTTTTACCTGCCATCATACTACCTCCTTATCAACCTTCACGCATTCTTGGGTCCACGGCATCTCTTAGACCATTAGCAAATATATTTAATGCAAGCATTAAGATACATAATATCGAAGCTGGTACAAACATCATATATGCATTTGTCATTAAAAACTTATAACCATCATTTATCAATATACCTAAAGAGGTTTCTGGTGGTGCGATACCTAAACCAATGAAGGCCAAAAATGCTTCTGTAAAGATAGCAGCAGGTATTGTAAAGGTTACCATAACCACTACTTGACCGATAATATTAGGCAATATGTGCTTAAATATTATGTTACCACTGGATGTTCCAAGAGTCTTTGCTGCTAAAACAAATTCCATCTGTTTATACTTAAGGAAATGAGCACGAACAATTCTTGCCATACCAATCCACCCTGTTATGGCCAATGCTAGTGCAATAGGAACTATGCCAGCATTTTCAAAAATCAAGATGAACATAATAACAATTACAAGGTAAGGTATACCGTTGAGTATCTCTGTAAAACGCATCATCAAGTTATCGACTCTACCTCCGAAGTACCCAGCGATTGCACCATATGTAACCCCTACAAGTAGATCAATACACGCAGCGATTAAACCGATAGCTAAAGATACTCTTGTTCCACGCCAAACTCTAGTCCAAATATCACGACCTAATTCATCTGTACCAAACCAGTAATACTCATCCTCTACACCTTTATCAATGTAAGGAGAGTAGACAATTTGATATCTATAGACATTTTGGTCGTATTTACGATCGTAAACTTCGCCTTCCCATGTTATTTCATAGGACTCTTCAGATAAACGTGCTAGAGCTTTTTCCCCTAATTCTTTTTCAATAGTACCATCAAAGATACCTAATTTCTCTAACCCTGGTACACGTGGTGGCAACTTGGTATGTTGCTTAAGTGGTTCAATTTGCTCTTTAAAGGAATACGGCGTCATCATAGGCCCAAAAACTGCCATTGCTATTAAGAAAGCGACGAAGAAAAAGGCAACTAATGCAGGCTTATTATGAATAAGTCTTCTTCTAACATCCTGCCAAAAGGTTAAGCTCGGTTGCTCAATTTTTTCTTTAAGCCCAGCATCCACTTGTACTCTTTTGAATTTTTCTTGTGGAATTTGTGGTATTTTAACTGTACTCATTATTTGCCACCTCCTGCAAGACGAATTCTAGGATCAATAACCCCATATAAAATATCAACAATAATAATAATAGTAATAAAACAAAGACTATAGAACATGGATACACCAAGCGTAACAAAATAGTCATTGGTATTAACACTTTCAACCATCATCAAACCTAATCCTGGTATACCAAATACTCTTTCAATAACTGTACCACCTGTTAATAGGGCGAGTGTCAATGGACCTAATATTGTAAGAACAGGAATCAAGGCATTACGGATAGCATGTTTATAAACAACTTGAGCTCTTGTTAATCCTTTTGCTCTTGCAAGTAAGATATAGTCTGTACCTAAAACCTCAACTAACTCGGTTCGCATATATCTTGCACAAGTTGATATAACAAAGAAGGCTAGCGCTATTGTAGGCATGACTGTGGAACTGACTACTCCTTCCTCATAGAACACCGGTAATAGATTCAACTCTACACCAATCCCAAATTGAAGCAAAGTACCTATTACGAAACCAGGTATTGATACCCCCAAAATAGCTATTAAAATCGTTAAACTATCCCAAATAGTACCTTTCTTAAGAGCCGCTATAGCTCCTAGAAAAATACCTACAAAAGTACCTAATAGCAACGCCTGTACTCCAACCTTGACAGTATGTCGAATACGAGACTTAATTAACTTAGCAACTTCTTGACTATCATAATGGAATGATAACCCTAAGTCACCTACAAACACCTTCTTCATATAATTCACGTATTGAACCGGTATAGGGTCATTCAAACCATATTTTTCATTAATGATCAGAATTTGCTCTTCTGTCAATTTTTCCTCATTAAAAGGTGAACCTGGCATAAATTGAAGAAGTAAAAAAGTTAAAGAAACGACTAAAAACAATGTTATAAAACCATACGCTAGCCGTTGTAATGTATATCTAATCATAAAGTTTTCACCTCGATATTATTAAGAATCAAATATGTTACAGTATATATATCAACCGTTAAACGGAACCTTTCAAAATTTACCTTTTTCATATATTATTAAGTATAGCACCCTGCAAGCAGGGTGCTAATATTCTTCCATTCTACCTTCTACTCTTATTCGTGGTTATTAATATTAAATACTAAATAGAAAGTTACTAATTCTGGCTCTAATACTAGGTTTGGATCATCAATGTATTGCTCAACATATTCAGCTGTTAAACCAACACGATCGATTTCACCATCTTCATATAACGCGATTGCAGAAGCTGCGTCTTTAACAACTCTAAAAGTAACACGGTCTAATTTCACTGTATCAGCACCATAGTAAGTAGGGTTTTTAGCTATTTCATGTGAATAACCAACTTCCCATGCATCTAATACATATGGTCCATTGTAAAGTACTGTATCAGTAGATGTACCAAAAGCATCACCTTGGGCTTCACAGAACTCTTGATTAATTGGTGCAAAAGTAGAGAATGTCATAAGTTTAATAAAGTATGGTACAGGGTAGTCTAATTTTACTTCTAAAGTATAATCATCAATAGCTGTAATACCTAATTCTTCTGTTGGAGCTTCACCAGTGATAACTGCTTCAGCATTAGCAACACCTGCAGTAGTTAACATAAAGTTATACTGTGCACCTGTTGCTGGGTCAGCAGCTCTTCTCCATGAATAAACATAGTCATCAGCTATTACAGGTGTACCATTTGACCATACAGATTTTTCATTTAATTTAAATGTATAAGTTAAACCATCTTCAGATACTTCATGAGAAACAGCTCCTGATGGATAAGGCACATCATTTTCACCTAAGCTATATAAACCTTCAAGTACATTAGCTAAAATTTCAAATGATCTAGAGTCTGTAGCCTTACTAGAATCCATGCTTGGAATGTCAGAAGTTTCTGCTAGACGTAATACTGTTTCACCATTAATTTCATTACTAGTTGCTTCTCTATAAGTAAAGTCACCACCAAAGTTATGACGAACAATACCATCAACATATGACTGGTATAAACGCATTGTTGTTCTTTGGTATAAAGGAACTAAAACTTGATCTTCACCAAGTAATGTGTTTTCAAGTTCTTGTAAAGCATCCCATCTTGCATCGATATCAGTTACTAAGTCACCTGATTTTGCAGAAGTAATAATTGCATCATACTCAGCATTTTCATATTTAGCAGAGTTATGTCCGCCACCAGTAACCCACATATCCATGAATGTCATTGGGTCTGGATAGTCAGGACCCCAACCAGCCCATGAAAGTTGGAATTTACCTTCATCTTCTAATACTAATTTATTCTCGAATGGTTGCATGTTAACTACTAAAGTTAAACCATCAAGAGTTTTTTCAATTTGCTCTTTAATGTATTCACCGATTTTTCTTGAATTTTCAGTATCGTATGTTAAGAACTCAATCTCAACTACATCAAAACCTACTTCTTCTTTAGCAGTTTCCCAAAGTTTAACTGCTTCTTCTGGATTGTAATGATTGAAACCCTCTGGGTATTTACTTCTGAAACCATTTCCTTCAGAATCACTACTGATTCCGTCTGGAACGAAAAAGTCAATTGGTTGAGAACCATTTGCTAATAATTCATCAGTAATAAAGCTTTTGTCAAATGACATAGCAACAGCTTTACGAGCATTTACGTTATCCATTACTACAAAAGGATCTCCTACCACAAGGTCCTTTTTCTCTTCTGCTGGTTTGTCAGCAGGTTTGTCTGTTGATTCTTCTTTAGCAGGTGCATCTGTTGGTTCTTCATTTGAAGAACAGCCAACAAAAGCGAAACTAAGTACTAACACCATAGCAAGAAGAAGCGCTAATAATCTTTTTTTCATTTCTAATCCTCCCTTTTATTTTCTATGCATTCAAATTAATTGGACGATAATATTATATCAACATTTTCTCACATTTGCAATTTAATTTTATGAAATTGATAATTTTTTAGTTTTTCAACTCTTAAAACAACTTTAATTTTATAACTCTGAATGAATAATCAAAAGTAATTTTTCATAATTTTTCATGTCGAATTTTAATATTTTTGCTTTTTTGCTGTCTTTTTTCTTGAAAACCCCTATTTCTCAGTTAAAATTCATGTTATCAACTTTATAGTTATTCATTATTAATTATCGATGTCACTAAATTTAATTTTTAGTAAAATGACGAATGATAACTTATAAATTTCATTTACCATTATCAGACACCTTAATATTTTTCCCTTATCCCTAAATTACTCTTAATAATTCATTATTCCATTTTTTATTAAATAATCCATATTAACTCATTTTTATAGTATGCATATGGTAAGCAGTCACCTTAATAACAAGAGAAAATCTGTCATTTATACGCAAATTTATTACCATAAATTTTATCCTCTAACAGAGTCAGAAAACCCTAATAAGAGAAATTATCCTGATTGTTGCCCCTTAATCACACCAAAATAATTTTTTAGAAATAACAAAAGAGACGATAATCAATACCGCCTCTTTGTCTTTACAACTTAGGAATAATCATTCTTAAATATTTAATTATATACTTTACTACAAATCCAACGCCTATCCCCGTTATGATACCAACAAGCATCAGATAAGGTAGGTACATAAAAATATTTCTAGTTTCAATGAGTATGGATGCCATGGTAATCTGACCTATATTATGAAAGATTGCACCACTGACACTGATACCAATGGACGAAATATATTCCTTACAGATAACTACTAGAATATACATAACCAAAAAACTAAGGATGCTACCTGCTAAACTATAAAGAAAAGTTATTGGTGAGCCAAATAACACTCCTACTAAACCGGCTTTTAATAAGACAATAAAAAAAACTTCTCTATAGCTAAACAAATAGATAGATGTTAGGATAACCACATTGGCTAGTCCAAGCTTTACTCCTGGCACCGGTATCACCAACTGAAGAGGTATTAATCTCTCAAAATAACTCAAGATAATAGCTGCAGCTACCATTAATGCAATCATTACCATTTTTTTAGTGGAGCTCCAATTATATGTCTTGCTAATTTGATATTGCATCGATTTCACTAACCCCTTCCCCTTCTATCTCAACAACAACCTGATGGGGTAAGCAGACAATAACCTGTCCAGGTTGACTGATAGGGAATGTACGTACACAGACTAAATCTTTGCAATCCGCTTCAATCATACTAACTTTTCCATCTTTAACTTGCACCACATTATAACCATGATCATGGTCTTCATCTTCATCTATTTGAATTATTCCATCTTCATTTAATGGAAAGCGATCAAATTCTTCATTATCAATATAAACGACAACCTGAAGATTTCCAGCGTCCTTACTTATATTAACATTATAAAATATGAGCCCAAATGCAATTACTAATGATAAACCTATGATGACAAAATCCAATACTTTCATGAGTGACTCCTTTAAGAAAACTAAAGATATAATAAACCTTAACTTATAACGCGATACACTCCCCCATTTTGGAGGAGTGTGCTCATATATATATTGTATTCGATTATTATTAGATTATCAATAACTAAAATAAGCTATATCCAAACCAATCCATCATAACATAAGGCATGGTCCAGAGTATTATACCAACCATACTAAAACCAATAAAACTCATAAGCTTCTCAAAAGGATTATGAAACTTAATACCTTCCTCACGCAAGCTAGCTAAATAATATGAAATACACATCAATAGAACATTAATACCAATAAATACACCTGTATTTATATGACTTGACAAGATATTCATATCATAAAACCTTTCAAGGTAATATGATAGATATACACCTATCAACCCTACATATATGCCCCCTATAAAAAAGGATACCTTACTAGCATGTTCAGTGAAATTATCTCTTAACACAAGCTTTAAAATGACAACAACGGGTAATAAGCTAAGCGCTATAAAGCACAGTAGTATAAAACTGGGTATTATAGATGTCAATATAACGATGACTGTATTAATAGCTATATATGTGTATTGTTCATCATCTAGCATTAATGAATTCTCAACAACCTTCTCATTAGAAGAAGCGTAGTACAAAGTCTTTGATTCAGTTCCTCTTTCCGCCCACTGTGTATAAATATCTTCATTATCTTTGATAATACTGAAATTCCTTGGGTAACCAGTTGAATTAGTATATTGTTTTGCATCAAGCATTTTATCTTCATTATATATAGAGAAGTAAATATTACCACTAAGTACTTCATAAAAGCTGTATTCTGTCCCCTCAACACTTTCAAAGATATAATTGCCGCTAACGTAGTTTCTAGCTACAAAATAATCAGTAAATGTTTTACCATAATCATTGCTAATATAGAAAGTTAAAAAGCTGGTATTTTTATTACGGTTATCTTTCTTAAGAAGGAATGCAACTTGCTCACCTTTAATATATGTGGCTTTCAAATCTTGCTCAGCCATCGTAAAATCTTCTGTTTCATGGAGTACTCTAACACCCTCGTCTTTCATCTCTACAAGACGAATATAATGCACCCCATCCTTCACTCCTTTAAAAGCAACACTTGATTGCCCATCATTATCATACACTTCAAAATGCTCTACACCAGATTCTTCTATGAATAATTGCTGACCATCATTATTCCAGATCTCCAGCTGATCATTTTCTTTTAAAAATACTAAACCTTCTTCTAAGACTGCGAAATCCTGTATGCTCCCAGCAACGTCTTGAATAAAATCAGTTTCGCCAGTCTCAATATCTAATATATATTGATCTACATCGACATCATGTAATACAAACATGTTGAGATGATCACCCTCTATCCTAAATTGTACTTTTTTAGGCTTCGTGACATCTCCACTGATTTTGATAGGCTCTGTCTCTTCTGCTGTATTAACATCCATTCTTTGATAATACAATTCGCCATTATTCCTCCAAGATGTAATAAAATTGCCATCATATATAATGGATTGCGTATTCTCTGCATAATAAAGATTGTCACTACCTTCTAGCACAACTTGCTCCATTTCTAAACTCAAGGTACTGGTTTGTGTTGTTGCAAACAAGTACAGTGAAACAGTTACAGATAATATTAATGCAATGACTAAAATACTTGACAATATTTTTAATTTCATAATCTCTTTCCCCCTATACCACTGTCCAGGATTCTGTTTTTTTCTAATCCCCTGATTAAGTTTCATATCCTCTCTTATATCCTTGAATATAGTAGCCGCAGTACAAATACCTGCTCCAAATAAATATGCCCCTAAATCCATATGTAAGAACGATGTTAATGACAATATCAGCATGACCATGATATATGTCAATGTATTGGTTACCGAATAAACTAACATCCTCACGATTTGGTTATACCAGAGTTTTTTATGTTTATTGATAATAGGATATAAAATATACATATTAACAATTGCAATGGCAAACACCACAATAGTAACAATTATCAAATGCCATAAAATCCGTTTTAGTTCAATTACTTGATCAAATGCAAAAAAATCTAAAAGTATAAGTAACAACGTAATGTTAAAGATTAATATTCCATTTATTCTATTAATAATTTTCATAACAGCCTCCTAATCCTACATTCCAATGCTTTGTTTAAATGCTTTAATATAGTTTTTCGACACAATTATTTCTTCATCGTTGTAAAAAACCAGCATTAGCTTGTAATTGAACCAGGGAATAATTTGTTTAATTTTCATTATATTAACGATATTCGACTTAGATACCCTAATAAAATCTTTGCCCATCAGCATCTGTTCCAATTCATATAATTTTTCTTTACATATGTACTCTTCACTCTCCGTATAACAATAAGTCGTATTATTTTTAGATTCAAAATAATGAATATCTTCAAAATTAATAATACTAAAATTCTCTTCTTTCTTACCTATTATAAATTTAGGGTGTGCAAAGGTATTCATACGATCCATTAGCGAAAAGAATTCTTCTAAATTGCTTTTATTAAAGCAAATACTTACTTGATCATGGGGTTGACTTCGCTTTATATCATTTTGTAGGAGGATTACATCATAACTGTAGTTATTTCTTTCAAAGCCTTTTCGACTAAGGTACTCTTCAATGATGCCATCTAACTCTTCATCACATATAAGCTTATATTGCATAGCGTCCCCCCTCACCATATACTCCATTATAGGCATTTTTTTGAAAATGTAAACTATATTTATGTAAGATGTCAAAAAGTTGGCGCAAGATGTTCATAAACCCGAGTAAAAAAACAGTATTGAATGGATTAATATACATATCTTAACAATTTTACCATTCAACCTTCTAAAAAATGGCCATTGACTATTATTTTATCTCTAATGATAGTCAACAGCAAATCCAAAAATGATTAAAATGAAAAAATACACGACCACTGTCTATTGATGGTCGTGTACATTTATGATCTTTTTCAATTGTTTTAGTTGGATAATTGATAAGGTTTAATACGTTCTACCAATTCTTTAATATGGTTGTCATTAAAGGAGTCAAACTCTTTAGCATCGACGCGAATTACATCTGAGAGATCATAACTATCAATCCATTTCTGATATTTCTCATTCAGTCTCTCCCAATAGCGTTTTTCAACTTCTGTTTCAAGACCTCTATTTCTCTTTCTGATCCTATCCAAAGCTGTCTCCACATCACAATCGATA
Organism: Vallitalea okinawensis; assembly: GCF_002964605.1. Classification (NCBI taxonomy): domain Bacteria; kingdom Bacillati; phylum Bacillota; class Clostridia; order Lachnospirales; family Vallitaleaceae; genus Vallitalea; species Vallitalea okinawensis. Next base: position 49,667 of record NZ_PQDH01000012.1, on the reverse strand, counting down.
AAAACCATCAAAGAAGGGTTCTTTGCATGCTCAAGCATGTTGTCAAGAAGCGTACTGTATGTATTAAACTCTTCCAGACTCATTTCTCCATCTTCCATAAGCATTTCTGCAAATATTCGATCGCCAAAAATAGATCGATCTAAAAGACCCCCATGTTTTTTATGGATTTCTTTAATCTGTGCAAATCGGATATTTAAAAAGTGGATTTGCATCGTAAATGACCATCTCTCTTTATCCGCATAAAATCTCTCTAATAGATTAAATGTATCTGTTGAAGCCATCTCTCTATATAGCTTTAAATCTAAGGCATCTTCAAGTTTTTCACCTAATGTGGTCTTCCCAGCGCCTACTACGCCATCTATTACTATCACGTCTTTCATTCCCCTTTACTCCTTACTTGTTACTGCAGTCTCGCATTTATTCATTAATAATGTGATTAAATCACCCAAAGATATAAAAACGCTTTTGGGTTTTAATCATATAAGTGAACCGAATGCATACGCTCTTAATTTTATCAGATTTTCAGCTTTTTGTGAAGGAGAAAAGATTGTAAGTCGAATTTTCGGCAAAAATTATCCCCATATCTAAAAATATAGGGATAATTTGTAAGAATGCTTAGATTTTCAAAAGCAGTGTATCACTTTAATAATTCAATTTGACTTCTACATTAATTATTATAGCGATTTGAAGGCTTTTGTATTAATTTCAATTGTCTTCTTAGGTACTGTTATTTCAATAGCTTTTTCCCATTGTTCTACATCAAAATCAAGATGTTTAGCCAATTCTCCTAAAAGTACGGTATTAACTACTCTGAAGTTACCCAACTCTCTTGCATGACTTAATGCATCAATGAAGATAGTCTTATCACATTTTCCCTTAATCTGTTCAACTAAATCACTTGGGTATTCTGCTCCACCAGTAATAACAGGCATAGGATTGATTTCTTGAGTATTAACAATCATAACGCCATCTTTCTTAAGATAATGAGCCCAGCGTAATGCTTCCATTTTCTCGAAGGCAACAATCACATCCGCGTGACCTATTTCAACCAAGGGTGAATATACTTTTTCACCAAATCGAATATGGGTTACAACGCTACCACCACGTTGTGCCATACCATGTACTTCCGATAATTTAACGTCATATCCGTTATTTAACGCTAGATTTCCTAATATACGACTAGTAAGTAAAGTTCCTTGTCCACCAACGCCAACAACTAATATATTCTTAACTGACATGGTCTATTCCCCCTTTTCGATTGCGCCAAATGGGCATACTTTAGTACATAGATTACAGCCAACACATAAAGCATCATTAATGATGATATTACCATCTTTCTTCTGAATAGCAGGGCATCCAATTTTCATACACATGTTACACTTTCTACACGTCTCTTGGTTCACATAGAGTGGTATACGTTTTTTCTTTTTATCCAATAATTCACATGGAGCGGATGCAATGATGACAGATGGTTCTTCCCTATTCGTTTCTTCCTTTAAAGCCACTTCAACTTCTTTTGGTTTAAAAGGATTAACAACTCGTACATGATGAATACCAACAGCCTTACAGAGCGCAACCAAATTAAGAACTGGGACTTCCTCACCTTTTAAATTTCTACCCGTTGTTGGATTTTCTTGATGACCTGTCATACCTGTTGTTGAATTATCTAGAATCATCACAGTTGAGATACCCTTATTATAAACAATGTCAACTAATCCTGTTATACCTGAATGTACAAAGGTGGAGTCTCCTACTATACCTACCCATTTTTTGATAAACTCTTTGCCTCTTGCCTTTTCAACCCCATGAAGCATACTAACACCGCCACCCATACATACGCAAGTGTCAATACCTTCAAGAGGAGGTAATGCACCAAGTGTATAGCATCCGATATCTCCTGTAGCATGTATCTTTAATTTCTTTAATACATAATAAATCCCTCTATGTGGGCAACCAGGGCATAATACTGGTGGGCGACCTGGTAATTTTTCAGCGTCTCTTAATTCAAGCTCTTTACCTAATATACGCTCTTCTATCATATTGGCACTATATTCACCTTGAACAGTAAAAATCTCTTTACCAATTACCTTTATACCCCAAGCCTTAATCTGCTCTTCAAATATAGGCTCTAATTCTTCTACTATATAAAGGCGATCTACTTTAGAAGCAAAGTCTTCTATTAATTTTTTAGGCAATGGATGTACCATACCTAATTTTAAAACAGATGCGTCAGGCATAACTTCTTTAACATATTGATAAGGAACACCACTGGTAATAATACCCACCTTGGTATCTTTCATTTCTACTGTATTTAAATCTGTAAAAGTCGATGCATCTTCTGCTAGTTGATTCATCCTCTTCTCAACAATAATATGCTTAGGTCGTGCATAAAGTGGCATCATAACATTTTTTTCTATATTCTTTTCATAAGGTTTAAGCTCTACTACTTCTCTCTCATTTAATTGAACAATACTTTGGGAATGACTTATGCGCGTTGTCAAACGAATAAATACTGGTGTATCATAAGCTTCACTGATATCAAAAGCACGTTTCATATAGCTAAGCGCTTCATTACTATCAGCTGGCTCTAGCATCGGTATATGTGCAGCTCTAGCATAGTAGCGGCTATCTTGTTCATTTTGAGAACTATGCATACCTGGGTCATCAGCTGTACAAATAACAAGCCCACCATTAATTCCTGTATACGAAGCAGTGAACAATGGATCTGCTGCCACATTCACCCCAACATGCTTCATGGATACCATCGTTCGGGCTCCTGCCATAGCAGAACCTAGGGCTACCTCCATAGCTACCTTCTCGTTGGGTGACCACTCCGCATAAATATCATCGTAACCTGCAACAAACTCTGTAATCTCTGTACTAGGTGTTCCTGGATAAGCAACTGCAACAGTGACACCTGCTTCATAAGCGCCCCTTGCAATCGCTTGATTGCCTAGCATTATTGTTTTCATCTTGAAAACCCCCATTCTGATGTTATACCTCACCTAAATTTTCCATACTTTTCTGATTATTTTGAAAATATTATTGTTAGCCATCTTATATTAAATAAAATGCCGAATATATTATGGCGACTTATTTTAAACTATCTAAAATATTCACCTCCCATGAAAATTCAGATAAATTAAAATTTATATTATATACAACAGCTCATTAAGTAATGCTTCCGAACTGTAGATATCTTATTTAATACTCTGCTTGCGGTTATTATCTTACCCGCAAACAGAGTCTGCTTTTTATATTTTCATGCTCATGGAAATTCTTTTCTTGTTAAGATCAACCCCTAAAATCTTAACTTCTACGATATCCCCAACAGCTATCACATCTAATGGATGTTTGATAAAGCGGTCTGCTATCTCACTGATATGCACTAATCCATCTTGATGTACGCCTATATCAATAAAAGCACCAAAGTCAATAACATTTCGCACAGTCCCTTTAAGAATCATACCTTCTTTTAGATCTTCCATCTCTAAAACATCTGTTCTTAAGATAGGACTTGGCATATCTTCACGTGGATCACGCCCTGGCTTTTCTAGTTCTTTCATGATATCCTCAAGAGTCGGTACGCCAATACCAATTTCCTCTGCCATACCTTCGGGATTTTTTACTTCATTAATAATACCCTTGACTTTTTGTTCCTTAACATCACTTAACTTAAATCCTAAAAGAGATAAAAGTTTTTCTGTAGCTTCATACGACTCTGGATGAACTGAAGTATTGTCTAATGGATGCTTACCATCTCGTATACGCAGGAATCCTGCACATTGTTCATATGCTTTTGGTCCAAGCTTTGCAACTTTCAATAACTCTTTACGATTATTAAATTCACCTTTTTCTTCTCTATAAGCGACAATGTTTTTGGATACTGCTTTACTGATACCTGCTACATACTCAAGAAGAGAAGGTGATGCTGTATTCAAATCAACACCTACTTTGTTAACACTATCCTCCACAACACCAGTTAAAGCGCCACTTAAACGCTTTTGATTCATATCATGCTGATATTGACCTACACCGATAGATTTTGGATCAATTTTTACTAATTCAGCTAGTGGGTCTTGTAAACGTCTGGCTATGGAAACAGCACTACGTAAAGCTACATCAAACTCTGGAAACTCTTCAGTACCAAGTTTTGAAGCTGAATATACCGATGCTCCAGCTTCATTGACTATGACATAGTAGATTTTTTCATGAATTTCCTTTAGAAGTTCCACAATAAACATCTCAGATTCCCTTGATGCCGTCCCATTACCAATGGCAATCATTTCAATACCATGTTCTTTGATCATACGCTTAATGACTTTTTTTGCTTCTACCACTTTGCTTTGTGGTGGTGTAGGATAAATAACGCCTGTTTCTAAAACTTTTCCTGTACCTGTAACAACTGCTAGTTTACAACCTGTACGGAAGGCTGGGTCCAACCCCAAAACTACCTTATTGTGAATTGGTGGTTGCATCAAAAGTTGTACAAGGTTCTTACCAAATACTTTGATAGCACCTTCTTCTGCGATTTCAGTTAATTCATTACGAATTTCGCGTTCAATGGCTGGTGCAATCAATCGCTTATAACTGTCTTCAATAATTTCTCTTAAGATATCCACAGTATGCACAGCATCTTTATGAATAACCTTCGTTTGAAGGTATCTTTCTATATCTTCAACAGGAGCTAAAATCTTAACTGTCAACAGTTTCTCTTTTTCTCCTCGATTAATGGCTAAAATTCGATGGGATGCTACACGTTTAATAGGCTCACTATAGTCATAATACATTTCATAAACAGATTGTTCTTTTTCATCTTTAGCCTTGGTTTCAATACTTCCTTTATTGAAAGTTATATTTCGAATGTATTTACGATAATCAGCTTCATCGGAAATCATTTCTGCAATGATATCTTTAGCACCATCAATTGCATCCTCTGCTGTCTCAACACCTTTTTCTGCATCAATATATTTAGCAGCTTCTTCAGTTAAATCTCCTGTAAACTTTTGTAGGATAATTAAAGTTGCTAAAGGTTCTAATCCTTTTTCTTTAGCTATTGTTGCTCTTGTCCTTCTTTTTGGTCGGTATGGACGATAAAGATCATCCACTTCAACAATGGTCTTGGCTGACATAACTTGTTTCTTCAGTTCTTCTGTCAACTTGCCTTGCTCGTCTATACTGCTAATAACTTGTTCTTTCTTAGCTTCTAGATTACGCAAATACATAAGTCGCTCATGAAGATCTCTTAAGACTTCATCAGTCAGTGACCCTGTTCTTTCTTTTCTATATCTAGCTATAAAAGGAATTGTATATCCTTCATCTATAAGTGCCATTGTGTTATTAACTTGGGTCGGTTTTAATGAAAATTCTTGCTGCAAAACCTTTGATATATCCATCCTGTAACTCCTTTTCTTCGTTATATATATTTAACTTAACCCATTTATGCAGTTTTATAGTTAAGCCTAATATGTCATCTTTGAACTTACTATTCATCTTTCACATAAATATTAAGGCAATAATGAGATTCTTCCTAATTAAAGAGCCATCTTTATTTTAGGTTATGTCATACTAGAGAAATACTTTATTTTTCCATCTACATGCCTAATATTTTCATCAACTTACTTATATCATACTATATTTTTATATTCTATTCAAATTTACAAAAGATTTTAACTCTTAATTCAATTCTGCATGAATTATTTTTTTATCCTAATGGACATAATAGTTCAATACAAGCTATATCTTTTGAACTTAATCCTCATACTACATATATTGAACTTAATTTATTCTCTTATTAATGAAGTTCAATATGTATTTCCTTGATATCATACCATTATCTTAAAGAAAGGATGGATTAGACATGAAAAACAGATGGACCCTTTTAATAATGGTCACCATCATTTCAATAACCCTTTTTGCTTGTACTGCAGATAGTGTTGACGTCTATACAAAAGGAGAAGAACTTTATTATTGGCATTTAACAGATATCTATGAGAACGAAGAAGCTTGGCAAGCTGATTATAATTATGTCCTCAGACTTATAGAAGATATTCATAGCTACGAAAACCAACTATCCCGTAATTATGAGGCTTTCCAGAGTGTTTTATACAAACAGGAAACTCTAGCGCACTTGCTGGATCAATTGAATACTTACGCCATGCTCTACTATCATCAAGATATGACCAATCAACAAGCAGTAGAGCTTCAATCTAAAATGACGACTTTAACAGGTAAAGCTATTAATCAATTAGCCTATATCGATCCAGAAATTAGAAATATGGATGATTCACTTCTAAGTAAGTATATGGATTTTCCTGAAATGATTATTTATAGAGATTATATCGATGACATACGAGATCCCATCTATAATAAGCTGACAAGAGAAGAGGAAGCCATATTGTCTTTAACAAGTCCTTTATACAACATCCCCCAAGATATGTACGAGGCTTATATTTATCAGTTTCCTTTTGAAATAGATACAACAAGTGAGGCTCTTTTCTCAGAAGATCGTTCTATTAGGAAAGAAGCCACTACAGAATATTTAAAGAAAAGAACTCAAGGCATCCATCTTCTATCAGAAACCTTAGAGGCTCAGATTACCCTGCAATCTTTTATGGCTGATGCAAAAGGTTTCGACACAGCTCTTGATTATGCCATGTATAAGAATAATCTGTCTCGTCAGGATTATGATAATATCATCACTTTTACACGCCAGAACTTAGCCCCATTACATCAATGGATGGGTATACGTCATGATCACATGGATTTTGAAGAAAGCGAACCTTTAAAAATCTACGACTTCCAGATACCCTTGATCAAAAATGATGCCTATTCCGTGATTACTTACGATGAAGGTAAAGAGCTTATCATATCTGCACTTCAACCATTAGGCGAAACTTACACTACAGGTTTAGAAAGAGCTTTTGATGAAAATTGGATCTTCCCAATTCCAACAGAAAACAAATACAAAGGGGCTTATACTACTAATATCTACGATTTACACCCCTTCGTCCTTGTAAATTACACTGGCTCCTTGGATAGCGTCCTAACACTATCTCACGAATTAGGTCATGCTATGCATTTTTACTACACTAACGCTAACCAACCCTATGCGGCATCAAAGATTTCAATTTATACCGCAGAAGTGACTTCTACAACCAATGAGATTCTTATATTGGAATATTTACTATCTCATGCAGAATCTAATGAGGAGAAATTAGTTTTACTGGATCAGTATATCGAATTAATCTTCAACACTGTCTACAACCAAGTACTAGCAGCAGAATTCGAAAAAACAATCTATGATGCATATGAAGCAGGTACTCCTCTAAGTGCTGAGTATTTCAATGAAACATGGGGTAATCTTCAAGAGACTTATTATGGTGACTACTTTGAAGCTGATCTGTTATCCTCCACATCATGGGCTAATATTCCACACTTTTATAACAGCTTCTATGTGTATCAGTATGCGACAGGCATTACCGCAGGACTCTATTATGGTACTGAAATTTCTCAAGGTAATGAGGATGTTAGAGATCAATATCTATCTTTCCTTTCCGCTGGAGCATCTGATGAACCTACAGTACTTCTAAGAAATGCTGGTATTGATATGACAGCTAATTACCCCTATGATGCTATCTTTCAGAAGTTTAATGAATTGGTATCAACTTACAATGAACTTTATAAAATGACACAATTCCAATAAACGATGTGCGTAGGAAACTCCTCAGTTACTGGGACCAATCAGGGAACTGAGGAGTTTTATCTTGAATTATTGACTTAAGTCAATGCATGCTTTTGATTTTTCAATTACAATACTATCAAAAGACTAAGGAGGTCATAAGATGAATGCATTACAACAAGATACAAATCAACTTCGTCAATCAGCAGTAATTGCAGGGATTTCCTTGCTAATCATGACACTAGCTGCTTTTTTCTCATACGGTTATATTCATAGCTCATTAATTATTAGTGGTGATTCAATCGCAACATTAGAAAACCTCCAGGCATCTGCAGGTTTATTTAGAGCAGAAATACTTGGCTGGCTCATCATTCTGATATTGGATATCGTTGTTTCATGGGCATTTTACATCTACCTAAAGCCAATACAACAAGGTTATTCACTACTAGCGGCTTGGCTTCGACTTATCTACACCGCTATTCTGGCAATTGCAATAGCGAACCTTGTTCAAGTAGGTACTCTGATAAATCAAAGTGAACAACTTTTTGCCTCATCCCCTACGGCTCTTGCTCCTCAGATCATGATAGCTGTACAGACCTTTGAATCAGTTTGGTCACTGGGCTTAATTATCTTTGGTCTACATCTTTTAGCCATCGGTCTGATAGCACTAAAAACTAAAAAAATTCCAAAAGTAATCAGCATACTACTTACTCTAGCGGGTATAAGCTATATATTAGTCCATCTCTTACATGGATTCTTTCCAAAACTTGATACGATAACATCTATATTAGAAATGATTTTAAGTATTCCAATGATTGCTGGTGAACTGGGCTTTGGTATTTGGCTCCTGATCAGAGGTGGTCGTGCACCTCTAACCGACGCTTAATCCGACTAAGGGATTCAGGTGTTATACCTAAAAAACTAGCTAACTGATGCTGAGGTACTCGTTGAATGAGATTAGGGCGCTTTTCAAGAAGCGCCTTATATCGTTCCTCTGGGCGAGATGCCATAAACACCGCGAAGTTATCATGGATTTCACCAATGTTTTCTTCTATCATCATACGAGTCATAGATTCCAGACCTGAATGCTTGTCGTACATATCTTCCGTAATGGATAGATCACCTACAACAAGTACGCAGTCTTCTAAGCAGCTTAAAGAATATTTTGATGCCTTATCCTTAGTGTGTTGATTGAAGATGGTCACTCCTTGCTCTTCTGCAAAAAAATTGTAGGTCGTTTCTTTGCCCGTTTCGTCTACTGCAAATTGTCTAACACACCCCTTTAATACGAAGTAACACTTTTTGGGAACCTCTCCTTGATGCAGAAGGATGGTTCCCTTCTTGAATTCCTCAATAGGAACATCTGCAACGATGCTTTTTAATGCATCTTCACTAAAATCAGTGAAACGCTTCATATATTGAATAAGGATATCTCTCATCGCAATCAGCCTCCACAATTGTCATATTACTATTTAGTTATAGTATAACAATTCGTGATGAATCTAACAACGATCTAATGTCAAGACAGCTTATCTTAAGTTATAGAATTAAACCATTTTCCCTTATCTGATTTAATTCAGACGCACTTAGAATACCTGCTTTATAAATATTTAAGTACTCCATGGAAACACTTTGATTAAATATGAGCATATCATCCGTATTTATTGTTACAGAAATTCCGACATGATATAACTCTTGAATAGGGTGGGACTTATAGTCCTCAACTCGCTTAAGCATTACATTACTCGTTGGACATACATTAAGCTGAATTTTGTTGGTTGCTAACCATTTCATTACTTCCTTTGATTCAACAGCTGATATGCCATGTTGAACCTGATCCAATTCCAATATGTCAACAGCTTTTCTTATAGATTCTGCATCTCCGAATTCACCAACATGGGCTTTAAGTATATAACCATTCTCTTTAGCCTTCTTATAAATATTCTTATAATTATTAACAGAGTGTGTATCATCACCAACTAAATCGATTGATTTAAAGTAGTTTAAACTAAGAATCTCATCAAAACATTTTTCAATAGGTTTAATATCAGGCGTCCTTCCAAAACAAATTACAGGTATAAACTGCATATCTTTAGCCACTTTCTGATGCGTCTCATGTATTGCTTTTACGTATAATTCTAAATTATTATCAAAAAAGATAGCGTCTCCTACACCAAAACTCATACTAAGAAGCTTAACACCATCCTCCTTCGCATGCCTAAACGCCCCTTCTATCCTTTTTAAAAAACCTTCTTTTCCTATACACACAGGTTTTATAGTCTTGTTATACCATTCTTGCATATCCATTAAATTATCAAACTTATGAGGTGCTCTTTCCAAATCCTGTTTACACCACTCTTCAATGAATCGAATATCAGCTCCTCTTGTTGCATGATTATGTAGGTCACTCTTATGAACGTTTTTAAGTTGTTCTAAATTATTAGATTTTAATGCTTCAATAAATTTATGTTTCAAAGTTCTCACCTCTTCTATTACATATTAGTAGGATGGTTAGTTAACTCCATATTACAAGGCTTATACATATAAGAATCTATATCTCAATTTTAGAGAAATCAAAAAGCATATACTAATAAATTGAATTAAATTTGCAGTATATGCTTTTAGACTTAGTTAATTTTCTAATTTATTTCTTTAGAAAACTTTTTGAATGATGCACCTTATTTTTATCTAAATATCTATAAACTCTTAAGTTATCATCTCCTAAATATTCAACTGAATCTATCTTATCATAAATGAGATTGTTATTATCATCGAGTAAAACATCACTAACCAAACGTCCTTTTATCTTCGCCAATATATTTACGTAGCTTTCAAAAAAAGAGTTCTCTATGACATCTACAGGAGTACACTCTAATGATATAGGGCAATTTTGTATAATTGGAGCATTAATAATTTCTGATTTTTTGTAACCTAAGTTACTGAGTTTGAATTTATTACTTTTATGCCCTGAGTAAGCTCCACAGATATCAATCTCTTTCATCATTGAACTGTCAGGTATATTAACAGTGAAATCAATACCTTCTTTGATGTGATTTACTGCATAACTGTTCTTTCCAAAACCTAATACAATCATCTCCCCTAAAGAATAAGACGATGAAAGTGTAGTTATATTAGGTCTATTTTCACTGTCATAATAAGCGACAAGAATTACAGGGAATCCATAGTACATTTTATTATATTCCACTCGTTTTTTGATCATAGCTTCCTCCTAATATTGATTACTAGATTACAAATACCTTTGATAACAATACCTTAGTACGCGAACATACATTCTATTATATCATATAGAATCCGCACTGTGTCAAGTGAAACAGCGGAATAACCCTCATCCAGCTTGCTTTATAACAATGACAAAACTAACACCCTCATCAGTGTTTTTAGCAAATATATCACCATTCATTTTCTTCATAATCTGCTTTGATATATAGAGTCCTAACCCATGCCCTGGTTTGTCACTCACATTCGATCCTCTATAGTAACTGGTAAATATATGTTTGATTTCAGTTTCAGGTATGAAACTTCCAGTATTACTAATTGAAATTAGCTCATAACTCTCTTCTGTATCATAACTTACAGATAAAGATTGCATATCACCATATTTTAAAGCATTTTCTATAATATTATCAAAAACTTCTAACAAACGATCTAAATCAACTGCTAACAAGCGATTACTACCCATCTCAGGTTCAACATATTTCATATGAAGTAAATCAATTTTTTGATGTATGATACGGTCCAATTCTTTATGTATATCCAACAAATATGTATCTTTTGTCCGAATCACTATCTCATCTATAATTTGTAATGATGACTCCAATATGTCCTTAGTCAATCTTTCAATGATATTTGTCTTTTCTAAGATAACATCTAAAGCTTGATTCTTTTCATCATAACTGTCATACACACCTTCTTTTAATGCTATGGTATAATTTTTAATTGATGATAATGGTGTTTTAATATCATGTGATAATCCGGCTACCAATGTTTTTCTCTGTTTTTCTAGTTCAGCATTTTTATCTTTCTCATAATTTAACTGTTCTCTAAGCATATCTAAACTCCAAATAAAGTCTTTAACGTAACCATTTTTATATTGAAGATTAATTTCACCTATATAACCTGTTGCCATTTGCTTTGTGATTTTTGATAATCTTTCCATTGGTTTTATCATATTTCTATCAAATAAAAATATATTAACCATAATATAAATATAGGCTAAAGTTATGATAGTACTTAGCAGCATAACTTGATTACGTGTATTGTCAATATCAGATTTCAAATCATATCGAACAATAAAACTAGTATTTTCGATAGGCATAAAAACTACGAAATCTTTATACGCATTATCTACCTGAAAAAAAGCCTTTATTTGATCATCTAAATCTAAATTTACATCAATAATATCAATTGTGTCTATTGTAAATAGTACTTCATCTAATAAATTATTTATGATTGCCTTGTTTTGCTTCAGGTCAGTTGATAGCCTAGCTTGTATCCTATTTACACTTATTTTATAAGCTTTTTCAGTTTCTCGCTGGTTACCAAAAATGGCCAATAGTATAGCAGCTAAAATCAACAACCAAACTACTGTTGTAACAATAATTTTTCTTTTCATACCATCCCCTCAAATCTATATCCAACACCCCATACCGTAACGATTGATTTCGGTTCTTTAGGATTTACTTCTATTTTCTCTCTTAATTTATTAACATGAACTGTAAGAGTCGATATTTCACTATAACTTTCCACACCCCACACTCTATTAAAAAGCTTTTCTTTATGCATAGCACGACCTTTGTTCTCAACTAGTATTTTAAGAAGTTCATATTCCTTAATTGTTAGAGGAATCATTTCCTCTTTTAGATAAACCTGCCTTGCAACAGTATCAATAAGCAAATTACCGTCAACTAATTTATCCTTATCCACCGTTAATTCATAAGACCTTCTGAGTCCAGATTTTACACGCACAAATAATTCTTTCACTGAGTATGGCTTTTCAATATAATCATCCGCTCCCAGTTCAATTCCAAGTATTCTTGCATCCTCACCTGTTTTTGCACTAATAATAATAATTGGTATATTGGATTTTTTTCTAACGGTTTCACATATGGTTAAACCATCCACACCAGGTAACATAATATCAAGAATTAATAATTTCACAGGATTTAACAATAAATAATCCAAAGCTTCTTTCCCATTATGAATAACCTTCACTGAGAAACCTTCTTTAGCGAAATAGTCTTTCGTCACCGTAGCCAATTCTTTTTCATCTTCTACTAATAGTATAGATTCCATAATGTACCCCCTATTACCACCCCATGGCTAATAACCATTGTGATAATTTAGATTCTCTATTTTTACTATCATCCATATTTTTATTAAATTTCCCCAAATTATATTCCCCTTCTATTTTACCATCTATCATATATAAAACACGCTCTGTTTTTGATGCTACCTTTACATCATGGGTAACGATCATGATTGTAGTCCCTTCATCATTAATATCCTTAAAAATTTCCATTATCTCATTAGCTGATTTAGAATTAAGGGCACCAGTAGGTTCATCGCCAAAAATAATTTTAGGGTTATTAATTAGAGCTCTGCATATGGTAGCCCTTTGTAACTGCCCACCTGAAGCTTGTGTTATGTCATTATCCACTAACTCAATAATACCTGTTCGTTTCATAAGTTCAATGGCTTGCTTATTCACATCTTTACGCTTTCTATCTTTAGCCATATAAGCTGATAAAATAATATTATCTATAATTCCAAGATTTTTCAATAAATTAGTTTGTTGAAAAACAAAACCCATCTTTTTCAGACGAAGATTAGATAAATCTTTTTCAGATAAGTTTTCAAGTTGATGACCATCAAATATAACATTACCAGCTGTCATTTTATCCATACCACTCACATTATATAGTAAGGTAGATTTACCCGAACCTGAAGGTCCCATAACTGCGATAAATTCACCTTCTTTAACTTTCAGATTTACATTTTTAAGTACATGAAGCTGTCTTTTATTAACAATATATGTTTTGCATAAATTTTTTACTTTTAATATATCATTCACGCTATTCCCTCCTTATTCTGCATTGATATCAGAGATATTAAATTCTTTAATTGCAACTATGCTAACTAACGTGGTAAATGTCACAATGATCATTAGCACCACTGGACTGATAATATAAGCTTCTAATGGATTGACAACAAGTTCAATATTTGAAGCACCTCTTGTTGATAACACAATACCAAGTATACCTTTCCCTACTGTATTAGAAATGATCGTACCAACAATAATACCAGAATTTAATATTACAAGTGCTCTGGTAATATACTGTATCTTTATATCTTTAAGTCTAAGACCAATACTTCTCATAATGGCTATTTGAGATAAATCTTTAGCAATGAGCATTTTTAAAAATAGTGATGTAATTAATATAGACACTACTATGGCTATGACTACCCCAAGCATCGTCAAAAATTTAAGCTGATTTATGATGTTGCCAAAAGTTTCGTGAAAATAACCTTCTAAATCAGTTATTTTGGCTTCAGGATAAATATCCTCATATTCATCAATTTTCTCTGAAACATTTGAAGTTACTTCCATATTAACTATATACCATAATGCCGCTTCATGGTTTGGTTCCATATTAGCTTTAGCCGTCTTACCACCATTTGTTATGTCTTGATAAATGCCACTTATAATCATTGTTCTATGGTTTTCACCAACTAACACTTCAACAAAATCGCCAACTTCTTTATGTAACTCCTTAGCATTTAAATAGGATAAAGCAATTTCATTATCTAGAATGGGAGCTACACCGCTTATATAATCAATTGGAAATACCGTAAAATCACCTGTTTCAATAGAAATACTTTCCTCATAACCTTCGTTATTGATGATTTCATACTTACTAGTTACACTAGGAGCATACTTTACAATATCTTGATCTTCTTTGATGTAATCAACTATTTGATTAAAAAGTTGGACATTTTGATTAGACAGACGTAGATATATATCACTTCTTCCCATCCCCATATACTTCACCAAATCTGGCGACTGTATGGTATTATAAAAATTCAGAGGTATAATCATGATAAATGTACATACCACAAAAACAAAGAATAGCAAGGCATATAATCTCAACCTTAAAAATACATCTCTAATTCCTATAAAAACATTTGGATTGATCAGTCGTCGTTTATATAAAGCCAATGCTTTTGTACTTCTATAGGTTTCACCGGTATTGCCCATTCTCATAGCTTCAATGGCTGAAATCTTATTAAATCGTTTTAGAATAATTCCACAGAATGCTACCACTATAATAAAGATGCTACATACAACAACTAAAGGTAACATCTTTTCTATATTACCTTTTGGAGCTACTCCAAAGTATAATCTAATATTTCTTGAAAATAGCTGATTTAAAAAGATAGATACTATGAAACCAACGAAGGTAGCAGTTGAAGCTAAAAAAACATATTTTGATAGGTAGATCCTCTTAATAGCTTTTGGTAAAATACCAATCGCTTTCATCACACCTATCTCTTTAAAATCTTCTTCAATCGTAGCAAGAATTGTAAACCTCAAGCATAGTAAAGCAATAAGACTAAGTAAAAAGCTAATAAATATAATTACAGCGGCTACTAACCCATCAGTTAAACTGTTCAATGCCACAAATAGTTCATAGTCTACAGCCATTCCTTTTTGTGGTAATCCTGAGCTACTGTACGCATTCCTAAAAGAAGGTATTTCATTCAGATCATAGAGTTGAAATCCAATAATATACTCAATTTCACCGAATTCTTCCTTTATATCAATAAAGTCATCATTACTAACTACAAATCTTTTTGAACTAACCATTGATGGATTCATTTGAACATCTCTTACAAAATCAGTTATGGTAAAAGCTAGTGTTTGTTTTTTATCTTTAATGAATATCGGATCACCTATCTCTAATCCATTCTTTTGCATATAAAAGATAGGCACTGCAATTTCACCGTTTTCAACCTCAATCTTTTCATTGTTTAAATTAAGTAAATAATCAAAGGATTCGTTTTGTTTAACAAACCCCATTTCCATCACAGTATCTGCTTCCGATTCCTCATTATTATTTAAATAGATCTTAGAACCTTCAATGTTAATCATTTCACTTGTTTGCTGCTGTTTAATCGATATATTACTAAAAGACCAATCATTAATAGCTACCTGATCAAACTCCCCTGTATGATATTGAACAAAATGTGGTGCATTGGAAGCTTCAAATAAATAATCGAGGGAATTACCTAAATCAATCAACATATTTGAACCACTTGCCATCAAAAGTGCTGATAAAGTGATAAATATAAAAACAGCTGCTGTTATAACCTTGTTTCTTACAATATCTTTTTTTAAGATCTTTATTATCATTTTCTCACCTCTACTTCTCCTGTTAATATAACTATAGCATAGTAAATATTAAGAAATCCTAAAGTTATTGATTTTTTTTCATATTCTGTTCGATAACTAATACATTAACAAAAGCGACCATCCTATTCATGACAGTCGCAAATCTCAATCTCTTTTTTTATTTTTTATTTACTTTTAATGTGTGCCTCCAACTTTGTAATCATCAATGGCACTTTCATCTCCGTAATAGAGCATGATATCTCCTAGTTCAAAGTGTAAATTCACCCCTGTGCTATCGGTTTTTACCTGTATATAACCTTCTATATCCCACATGTTACATCTTTCAGCTTGATCACCATAATCTAATAGTATGTCTTCAATAGCCTTATCTTTGAATGTATTGATATCGAAATGAATAATGAGATAGCCATCCTTTAGCCAAAAACTCTCATAACCATCTAAGCCATTATTAGTACGACTATACTCCACTACATCTGTCCCTTCAGGTGAAATATATAGATTAGCAGGTAAACCATACTGCCCATAGTATTTTTGAACAGACCTACTAACTTGATCCTGATCTACATCAGTAGGTAAACCACTTATATTACCAACAAAAGTTTTAACAGGTTTTGATAGAATGATTTCATAATAATGCCCTATATAAGCTTGGTAGTTTTTAAATTCTTCCTTCTCCATCCCATGTAGTTGACTTGTATGGTTCAATTCTTCATCTGGTACACTTCGATATGGATCACCAAGAGAAATAAAAATCTTATTGTCTACTCCTTCATCTCTCTCACTTCCAATTTGAACAAAATAGACTTGTTCATCACCTATTTTCTCTGAGTACCACAAATCAACTTTTTGCTTATTGTTACCCTGTGTATCTACAAAGAAAAAAGTAGGCTTGATGCAAATACCATCGTAATCACCGTCATAGTTACCCATTGTTTCTAACTCAAAATTGAACTTATAACCTGTTTTCATAGGTCCGATGGTATCATATGAAGGATGACTCCCTTTTACCAAAGGTATAGTATACTGTTCTGCACGGTCCTTAGATCTACCATCTTCATCTAGTATACCTGAGTAATAATAAGTCCCAGTATGTCGGACAGTATCTTCGTCTTCTCTAAAAACAAGTTGCCAATCAGGATAATCATTGATATCTGTTATTTTGAATCCATAAAGCCTACCTATAACTCTAACGGGGACTGTTCTTGTAGCTACATAATGATCACGATCTAAATTCGCATATTCTTCTTCCTTCTCATAATCTTCAAGTTCAGCATTGATTGCAATTGTTCTAAACTTAACGTTGTAATCACCTTCATCCACCCAACTTGGTAAGTAGATGGGTATTTCATCTTTTGTCATATCTAAAGAATACCACGTATTGGCTGGAACAAAATCGCCATCTCTATCAAAGCCGATATAAATATCAAAAGGAAATAGAACCTGTTTATCAGCTGTATACTTCGTATAATCTCTATCGCCATAACCTTTTATAGCTAAGTGATTACCTTGAGGAATGAACTTAATACTATTGGCTCGTCCTAAAATCATTGCTGCTCGTTCATTCACAGGATTAATTTGTTGATCGAAGGCTTGATCATTATAAAGGCTAACTTGTTCTTTATGACAAACCACCGGCGTGTGTACTGTCACATCATTAATATCTTCAATGACTAATACCCTTGTTTCTGGAACTGCTATATTTTCTTCATGAAGTTTTGTATATGTAATAGATGCTGTACTCGTATAAACGCCATTTTTCTTTAGAGGATTAATCGTTAAATCTTTTTCGTAAAATACTGCATCCGATGTAACTGGACTTTTAGGTATGTTTTGATAGGAAGGTCCATGAACAGTATAATAATTATCATCCATTATTATATCAGTATTAAATATAACTCTATCGTTTCTGACTTGTATTTCCCCCACATAGTCTTCAGCTTTCGTAGACCAATTCTCATTTGGAGGTGAGCTGCCATTATAAGTTATTCTACTAAGAGTTAATTCACTAACTATAGGCTCTATGATATGGTCATTTATATCATTACTATGCCATGTATCCACCGAAGGTGGTTGATAATTTTCTGGTAATAGCGTTATTTGTCCATCTGGCAATACCTCATTAGATACATCACTTTGCAGAAGTCCATATAATGAAAGGTAATCAATTTCATAGTATGAGTAATTTCTCGTGACAGTATAGGTCTTACTTACTGTTTGAGTATCAGATAAATTTACTGTATATGTCTCCGTATCTTTATGTCCTGGGCAGGTATCCTTGACTCCATCATCATCACTGTCTTCACATGGTTTTATATGGTAGTCTGTTACAGAACGCGTACGTGTTTCTGACCAACTTAAATCGTAGGTACGTTTCACCGTAATATCATAAGACTTTGTACCACTTCGTTGTATAAATTGATACTCACATATGTATTCATCACCAAAAGTATTCACATAGATATCTTCAGATGACGGTATTGCCTGTGTTGTATCAAATTGTTCCAACCCTCGATCATCAGCTTGAATTATACCCGTTGTTGTATACTTTACAGGCTGACGGGTATAAACACCCACGATTTTCTTCACTTCATTATCATTGATAATTGTATGACTTAATATTGACTCCGTTGACTGATTTACTTTTCCATCATCTTCATAAACCACATAGCTTTCTTTAAAGTCATATGTAGCTATTTCATTCTCAAAAGTATAGTTAATAACTCCATTTTCACTGTCTACACTACTTTGTTTAATTAAATCCCCTTCCTCAGTAATATACTCTACGGGTATCCCAGTATTATCAATGATCTTATAGTAAACGGCTAGAGGAAAAACGAATTGGTAGCCAATAGAACCTCCAGATACAAAAGTTCCATCACCAATTTGAATGGTATCAGCTGCAACAGGTTCCGAATGAGTAGATTTATATGTATAACCATCATCTTCGTATAACTGAGTGTAGAGTTGTGGATTAGTTTCCCCATCGATGGAGTCGGCTTCATTGATGTCTATCATGCCATTAGGACCATCTGTGTAAATAGCATCATAAGGAACACGTTTGTTATCATAATATCTTGAGTTTAATAGTATATCGTGCGTTCCTTTAGCCATACCCATATGAGTCCCAGTATGACTATAAATCGAGTATGCATTAATTCCGTATCCCTCTTTTGGATAATTTAAACCTATAACATTTACACCTAGATCACCGAAGTTATCAAATTCATTATAGTTATATTTTGGAATAAAATAGATTGTTACAATCCCTTCATCATTAATACTGTACCGTGGATTAATAGATGAGTCATTCGTATCACTAAGCATCATAATATTTTCTAGAGGTATCAGCGTTTCTTCCTCAACTTTTGCTTTACTAGAAAATTGATTAAAAAAGGAATGGTCATTATTCACTTTTAAATAAAGCTTAAGCTCCTTATCAGGATTTGAAAGAGCATCTACTAATAATTCAGATTGAAATCCACTATCAACATAACAATTTAGCATATTGTCATCTTTAAACATTTCTTTACTCAACTTTTTGGGATCTCTTAAGATTGTCATAAAATCAATATGTTTTAACATTGCTTCATCACCCAAGTTCCAACTACCATCTGAATAGCGCCAAAACCAAACTCCTGGAGTTGTCTCTCCTAAAAGCTTAGCATCTTTAGGAATATCTTCATTCTCTATATCATATTTGGATCTATCACTTGCTTTACACATCATGGGAAATGCCATTATTATCAAGCTAATTATTAGGAGTTTAAAAATAAACCTCATAGTATTATTCCTCCCAAATAATCATTCTTTGCCAGTCTAACAGAATAGCAACATCAATATTTCCATTATAATAATCCTGATAGTAGCATTCATTTTTTATTCCCTCTAACTCTGTAGAGGTAATAAAGTATTCTGAATAATAACTCATCCTTACAATACCTGCATTTATATCATTTTTATTGGTTACTGAAAAATCTGCAAAAATATATAACATATCTTCAAATATAACAGTTGATTCAATATCAAAATTTTCTCCTTCATAGAAAGCTAGTTGGTTTGACTTTGATTTATTATTAGAAGAATCAGAAAGTATTTTAATTGAAGTTCCACCTGTTTCTTTATTAAATACTTTTATCGACCCACTCCACTCAGCATTCTCTGGCAATTCTGGCACATAACCCTTTACACATATATAACCATCATCATTCAAGTAGAAGTACAAGTTATCATAGAGGACTTTGGCAAACTCACCGACGGTTTCCATCCCTAAAATGGTACCTGCTTCATTTTCTATATAATCATCTTTCGTTACCGTTATTCCTTCTACAACCTGTACCTCATTCGTACTATCTATCTCTACTGGTTGCCTTAAATCTTCATAGAATATTCGGGCAATGACAGAAGTTGCTTCAGCTCTTGTTAGAACGTTTTGGGGTCTAAATGTACTATTTGAATAACCCGTTAATATCCCTGTTCCATAGCAATAAAGCACACTTTGTCTATGTTCTGAATCAATACTTTGATAGTCATTGATGCTGGTTATATACTTCTCTGTAGATACTGGACTATAATTGTTTTGATCCTTTAAGAAAGCTACTGCAATTGAAGCCATTTCTTCTCTTGTTATATCATTATCTATGGTACTGCTGTTTTTGTCATCTATAAGCCCTTTATCTTCTGCAATTTTCGCGTAATTATAATACCAGGGTTGTCCTGTCTCAAATGGTTGGACACCGATAACTGGTTTTAGTAAGGCTGTTATATATTCAGCAGTGGTTAATTGATCGTTTGGCTTAAAATATCTTTGCTTATTCTCTATAACGCCATCAATGGAACCATCATCTACAAGTTGTACCAGGTATTTATTATACCACTCACCTTTGTTGACATCTCTAAATATCTCATGTACATCTTTCCCCTCACGTTCACTAAAAGGTATAGCTGCTGTAACAACTGTTGACATTATTAGAATAATAGATATGATGCATAGAAACTTTTTCATTTTTAACCTCCATCGCTTTTTTATATAAGGTTACTGAATTAGCAGTTATATTATTTATATAAGTTATCCATAACTAAATCAAAAATATCCAAGGTGTCTAAATTCACTGGAGTCGTCATGTCCATATCTGATAAGTCTACATCAACTTCTTCTAGATGACTTTCAATAATTATATGGTTATCACCATCTAGTTTAATTGTATTGATGATTTTTTGTATCCCCATGTATGGTACATAGTAAATATCAATAGAACCAGAGTATTCTCCTACTGAATAACTACTGGTAATAACTCTTGCCCAACACTTAAAATTCCTTTCCCCTTTTATTACTTCCAACTCGTCAAACTTGATCTTTTCTTGAAATACTAATTGATCACTGACTTCTTCAACATAAGAAAAATTTAAACTTTCATCCATATCTAGCTTATAGGTTTGATTAAATATACTAGGTTTCATCCATAGAGTTTGATTATTTAAAAGCACTTTAACCTCCATTAACTCTTCCTTTTTAAGATCACTAGAAAATTTGATTAAAGCATAACCACTTTGATTTTCAGGATCAAGATAAGTCTCAAGTTCTATGGCATATTGTTCTGTTAATAATTGCATCCAAGTATCTTGTTCTAGAGGGTTCTCCATTTTAATAACTGATTTCATCCCCCAGTCTTGTTCAAAAAATTCATTTGTAATAGTCGCAGTCAATATATTGACAGGGATAGCATAGGGTCCAATCAATACTATGAACGCTAGTAACCATAAACTTATTAACCAGAACAATCTCCTTTTATTCAATGCTAATCATCCTTTTCTTTGCAAATCATCTACGAGACGCCTTCTGTCTCTGTGAAACAAATATAGTACTCACCTTTTTCTTTATATACAACTAAACCTTCTCCATTTTCGTTGACAAGTACTTCTTTATTACTTATTCTAGTTTCAACTTGCTTTTTATATCTATGATAGAAAAGAAGATCTATAGCTCCAAAGATAATCATGATGGCCATGATTTGAGTAATATCTACTCCTCCTAATAAACCTAAATTCATAGAGAAAATTACTAGGCAGATTATTAGTACTTGAATTAATACAATAATCATCGCTATTCGTTTCTTTCCATCATCTTCAATTGCTACTTCTACATCTTTTTTCAAAGCTGGAATTGCTCTCTGTTGCTTGTTATATTTACCTTGTAATAGGAATTTCAACTGCTTTATTGTAGTGTATTGATCTAGTTGCTCTTCTATGCGAAAGCTCAAGTCCAAAAGATCATCACTTTTAGGCAGTTGATTCAAAAAACTGATCAATCTACTCAGCGGATTATCAACTAATCTTTCATCTTTAATAGGTAAAAAAATAAGATAGGGTTTCTGCGTTTCCTCATGTATAAACACATATTGTGGGTCAAAAACATATTGATGATGTGGTAATAGATAATGTTCTCCTCTTAATAAAATGTCTACAATATCTAGAAGTAAATTAACATATTGCTTTTTATTGATTGCTTTATTTTCAAAATAAGTCTCTATGGATTGTAACCCAGTTCTATCAAAATAAAGGGTATGTAAATTGTTATTCTCTAGCTTCTCTATGGCACATATATAAGATAAATCATTATTTAACAACATATGCAGCTGATATTGGAGGATATGCTCTTCTTTAAGATCTTTTATAACCATATAATGTTTATCATTATGAGATAATTTTTCTAATGAATAATCAATACTCAACATAGTCACCACTTTTCACAATTATTATTATTTGTGTAGAAAAGCACTTTGTTTTACACTCTTCTCTTAGATTAGAGTTAATATTATAAAGCCACCTAACATAAAAGGGATAAATGGGATTTTAGCCTTTCGATTAACTTTTCCCATGATCAATAAGAGAATACTTAATAACCCTGAGCATAAAAGTGAAACCATTAAAAGGGTTAATCCATTCTGCCATCCCAGAATAAGCATACTTATACCTATAACCCACACATCTCCCAATCCGATCCCTCCATGAGTTAAAAGATGAACAATATATAGTATAATGACTGTTATGAGAGTAATTATAATGGTCCAGATTAATGAAACACTCGGGTTAAAAGGTAATAAAATCACCGAGAAAATACCAAAACAAATAATAAGATCAAGTGGTATCAATTTATTTCTTAAATCATCTATGGTTAATAGGAGTAGCATCGAATATAAAGTGACGTAAGAATAAGTCAACATATTAAATCCATAATAATAAACAATTACTATGATGTAGATAAGTGACAATATCAGTAGGCTTGTTTTCTTCATCATTATTTCCCTCCATAAAATTCCTCACAATTACATTGTTCATAATCATCCTTGACTTCTTCAAAGGTTTTAGCTATTACATCAGGAATGATAAAGGTACATGTTAATGCGTGATAAGTGTTTTTTGTTACCAAAACGTCATCACCATGTTCAATAAGATGCCCACATCTCTTACTTTTAGAATAGCCTTGATCTTTGGCTTCCTCTTCACTCTTGATGGAATAAGTAATATTTAACCTGGGACAATCCGCTAGATGATACTTAGTACCTGTTTTAAAAATATAAACAATGGTATCGTCAGAGAGCTCTTCATCTTCAACATTCCCCGCCCGGCTCTCATTATTTATTCCTGCTTTCACCAAGTCATCTCTACCAACACCAGTCCACCCTCTTGTCTTAACAGTATTAGTTAATTGAACACTGTCTAAAACTTTCATAAATGAAGGTAAATTCACCTCATACTGTACAACTAGAAGAATCAGATCATCAGTGCCAGCCTCACTATAAAACAACTTGGATTCAGTAAAATTCATACCTTTCAAACCATCTTTAATACCATACTTGATTAGTTCTTCATTAATAAGATAGGATTTGAAAATGTTTTTTATAATTACATCGCTTAAAATAGCTTTCGTATAAAGATATCCTTGATTTAATGCACTCTTGAATAGATTATTATGTGTCATCTCTTCTGCATAATTGATAATACTCTGAGAATAGTCACTTATATTCTCCATCCAAGCATAAATCTCATCTTTCAAGGAACTTATTTGATCCCAAATAGAAGCAGGTTCTGTGTAATTAACTTCCTCTTTCTGTAATTCCTGAATAGCACTTTCTAACTGCCCTATTAAAATATTTGACTTATGAATAAGACTTTCCGACGTATCCATATAGTCAAAACTGTCTTCAAAATAATCATCCATGGATTTTTGAACGTCCAATAATTCACTAGTATCATATACATAACCATAGGCCGCTATATCCTCTGCAGTTTCTGTTAAAGCAGATTGTACCATATCATGTAGAAAGATAAGCTTCATCACCATGATGAGCGTAAAAATTGAAAGTATAAATAACGGCATTATAATAGCAGCTTCAACAGTTAATGATCCCTTATTATACCGACTTATACTCATACCATCCCCTCACTAATAGGTACTTTCACATCTAGCCTCGTATTTAACGCCATCTCCAATTCGATTCTCTTCTTTAACATATAGATTTAGAAACCTGGAAAATAATAATGGCTTCGTTACAACAGAATCTACTTGTATTGTTGTGGTATAATTGCTTAATCGAAAGTCCTCATTGTAGTCCTCTATAATACTTAACTGAATTAAATCCGCTGTCCTATACATCTTTATATCATCAGGCTGAATGAGAAGTAATAACCGTAAGTAATCTACATAGGCAAACCGAATACTTGGAACCTTAGAAGGTTTTTCTCCAAATGTATCATCTAAAGGTACATCTTTGACATAAGCCGTTAGTTCCTCATCCCATTTTTGCATTGTTCCTTCTATTACATCTGTAGCTTGATACTTGATATCTTCTTGTAATTGATTCGTAAGATTACCCAATACTTCTTTACCTGATTCAATCAGTTTTTCCCGATAATCATTTATGATATCCATACTTTTATCCAATGTATAGTCGACTACCTGATCAAGGACATCATAACCATACTCCTTGATCATTTCTTCTTTTTCAAGTACAGCCTCTTGTAAGGTTACCACCAGATCATCATATAAATGGGGGTAAGAAGGTATTTCTTTACCTAGTATGATAGCTTCCGCTGTACCATAGATGACACGGTTAACCTCTTCATCCATCTGGTCAATACTTACTTTAACAACATCCGTCATACGATTAGCCGAGTCTTCTAAGAAAGCTTCTATATTATCTGAAGTTATTTGACTCAAATCCTCCATCATATCTGACCCCGTTTCCAAAATCTTATCCCCCATTTCATCAATGGTGTTAGTCACTAATTCAATGGCTTCTTCTGATAACTTATCTATACCAAAGCTTATCATTCCATCTAAGCTTAACACCCAATCGGATTCAAGTTTATAAAAGGCTACTTCTTCCCCTTTTATTAACCTGCTAATATCCACAAAACTTTCAGCAATGGCCCATATTCCCATTAGCACAGCCTGAACAATAATGGTACCAACTCCTGCTGACCACCACCCTGCTATGCTATTAGCTAAAAATTTAATAGCTGCTTTTTTTTCTGTACAATTGAAGATATGCAAAAAGTTCATAGCACTTCTAATTAACACTATCTCAGCTTCAACAATTTTGGCATTTTTGAAATCATTAAACTGTCCACCAATAACGTACTCTACCTGGTACTGCATATATTGGCTGTCATTCTCTATCTTTTCACTTTCAACAACGTCATTAAAAACCTCTAAAATGTACTCGTTTATATAAATTTCATATAACAGTTCTTCTGTTACCTCTCCCAAATCAAAGCGAGATAGTTGATTAAAAAAACTGTCTTTAAAAGCACCATCATCATCTATAGTTAATTCAGAGCTGCCATCATCTTGCTTTTTATTTTGTGAAATAATAGATGGCATTTCTTCGTAAAGCCCATTCTCATCTGTAAGAAGATTGTCTTGTCTACTCTTTAAAAATTCATGATCCTTGGATTTTTGAAGTTGATTATTCATATGCTCCTTTGGATCCATTGCATCCGGTTGCAAATCACCAAATTCAAATTGGATATCGGACGAGTAGTTAAGACTCACATTATTACATTCAATTTTCAATGCATTAAAATAGGTATTTGCCTCATTCATAGTTATAAAATCATTTGATTGAGCAGCAGTTTCTGCTGCACCTAATAGAAAATCTTGTAAGTTTTCATGTTTCTTTAATTCATTATTCAATAAAGTAATACAATCTTTATTTCTATCAAAGATATCTCCCATTCTCTTTATAGAGGATTTATTCGACATATCAAGGTCCTCATGAGGACTATAAATTTTATTCTCAATATCTTTCAATCCCTTGTTTATACTTTCTATCGTTTTCAAATCGTATTTCTCTTGATTAATCGTAATATCCTCGTTAATCGTTAGAATACCTTCATTTATATCGCTGCTTTTCTTCTCTATATTATCAATAACTTTTATAGATTTCTGAGTTAGAGATAGGATTTCATCAAAGGTAACCTTATAGGATTGATGTCGTTCTTCTATATATGATAATAAGTCATTATAGTTTTCCATACCTTCTTTCCCATAATGATCAATGAGTCTGTTCTCTATTTCTCCAATTTTTAAAGAATAGTCTTCTATTAAGCCGTTAAAATCATCCATGGTATCTGATGTTTCTTGATTATCTGACTCCTGCACATCAGAAGATACCTCCTTGGTCATACTGTCATTTTCTAATTGATCAATTCCCTCTTCTATCTTGTCAATCTTTATTTCATATTCCTTTATTGTATAGATGCCTTCTAATATAGTTGGTAAACTATCTATGTATGATTCTACTTCCTCTAACACCAGTAGTTGCGCATTTAATTGATTGGTTATGTATTGATCGGGAATGTCGGTTGTATAATACTCAGACGGTACAATAAGCATCTTTATAAAATAGTCTTCAACTTTGTTCTTTGGTTTAAAACCTTCAACATACTGTATAAGCTTTTCATATTCATGATTCAGCTCAATAATTGGTTCATCTACTTCTCTAGCTTTCACTTTCATTAGATGCCCCGTTGCTGCTACTTTACCAATAGATTCTACTTTTATAATAAAAGGTTCAATGGCTGATAGTGGCCCTCGATATTTCATGTACTCTAAAATTTGAGCTTCTAATATCTCCTGCTGAATCAGCATATCCTTATGGACCACAGATGTTTCCAAAACATCATAATGATAAAGTTGCCACTCCTCTTTTCTGTCTACGTATTCGTAAGGATTAAGTGAGCTAACTATATAATCTTTAGCTTTCTTATCATTAGCTATATGTTGATTAACTCCGAAGAGGCCATACTCTTCCATGAGAGGTACATAATATTCTCCTAATAAAGAATAAGAAGCAGAGCTTACAGCTCGATTAGCTTGGACGTGCCCCATATAGATTAAAGTGCTATCAATTAATGTTAATCCAATTAGAATTAAGCATAAGAATACTGAACTTAATAGAACTGTAATCGATCCTCTCTGCTCCATATAATCCCTCACAATAACTTCTCATTAGATTGTTAATACTCAAAAGCTATCTGCTCTACGACTTGGTTGATTACCGCTTCCCACTTTTTCTTCATCATGTCATAAGCAGGTAATTTTGCTGCATAGTCATCTATTAATTGAAAGTTTCTTATCATCTCCGTTGTGTCCTTTACACTTGATCTTGATGATACCTGAATAAAGCCTAATGGAATCACTCCAAAATTAAAGGGTGTCTGTATATGTACATTTAAATAATCCCCTATTAACCCTGTTTCTAGCTGTACTTCAATCGTTGTCCCCTCTTTCATAAAGACATTTTCAGCCTCTATATAGTCTCGTATCTCATCTAATTTATCACTCTTCTTATGATCATAAATTCGCCAGTATAAATGCTGTCCCATCACAGACTTATAATTGTGAGCTTCCTGCCTTGTTACCCTGTTGACCAAACCTTGTAGGTACACCTTCTTATACTGCATCAAACATAGAGCTATTAAGAATAAGAGTATCACTATAACAATGGGTAAGATGATAGCAGCTTCTAGCGTAAGACTGCCTGATATTTTTTTCTTATGGTGATTCAAAATCACTATTAATCCTTTCCAAACTATCCGTTGAGTCCTTTAACTGGCTCATTAAATTATTAAAAAATGCAGCTATCTGACTCTTAAATATCACTGCCATTGCTAAAATAACTACAAGTATCAGCACAATCTCCAAGGTCCCTAACCCCTCTTCTTCTTGCCAAAAATCTTTGAGTACTTTTAACATTCTTTTCCCTCCAGTTCTCACATGATTTATTTTACATTCTATATATTCAAACTCATTAAGGCAGGTGTCATAACAATAATAATGATGATAATTAACAAGATCATCATAGGAAATAGCAATTTTGACGATGCTTCTTCACCTAACCGTTTGGCTGTAACAACTCTTTCCTCCCATGCTTCTTGCCCTAAGTTTTGCAAACTATAAATGAGATCTTTATTACCTTTGTGCAAAGTTTGGGTAAGTATATTAGAAAACTTCTTTACTTCTCTTACACTTACACGTTGTCCAAGACGTTCATAAGCATCGTATTCCGATACCCCTCCCTTCATATCGCTAAGTGTGACCAGCATCTCTTCATACATAGGCATATCTTTTTTATGATTTTGTTGATTCATCACATAGTCCATACAAACTTTATTCCAGGCACTATAAGTTGTCATACCAGCATTGATTAATAATGTAAATTTGATGATCATATCGGGAAATTGTAATTTAACTGCATCATCCTTCTTTTTTATCTTCCTTTTTATATCTTCATCTCTCACAAAGAATACTAGAAAAGATATCAATATACCAAAAGAAAAAAACTGTAGAACATTACTTTCGGATCTTTCTTTCCAATAGATTTGTACACCTTCATTTGATAGACTCGTTGGAAGTTTGATGGATTTCTCATTGGTATATCTACCTGTATCTAATCCCTCTTGCACTTCTTTAGCTATATCTTCTAAGGATTTCTCCTTGGGTACTTCAGGCATTATTCGAAGAGTGCTCTCTAGTGTATCCGAATAATCTAAGTAAGTTAAGGTAGCTATTAAACGGATATTAACTCCCTCTTCTGGAACCTGATCAAAATGTATATTTCCTGAGTGATCCATGGTAGGATTATCTGATTTCCATCTAATGGTCACTCCATTAATAACTTTTGGTAAGCCAATTGAATGATCCAGTGTAGTCATTTGCTCTAATTGTGAGCTTAATCTATCTACTACTTGACTAACACGTTTCTCCATCTCTTCCAAAGACTTATCCATCTTTGGTACAACAAGATTAATATCTTCCTCTATCTTCCTCTCTCCATCTTCTATCACCATTGTGATAGGTATCAGATGGTCCACATCCTTTTCTCTAAAAAAAGAATTATCAACCATCTGATAAGAAGA
The DNA here is from genome assembly GCF_002964605.1 of Vallitalea okinawensis. Lineage (NCBI taxonomy): Bacteria > Bacillati > Bacillota > Clostridia > Lachnospirales > Vallitaleaceae > Vallitalea > Vallitalea okinawensis. Next base: position 20,133 of record NZ_PQDH01000012.1, on the reverse strand, counting down.
AGTGTAACTTTGCATTAAATATATAAGGGATAAAAATGCAAAGAGAAAAATCAACAATAGACAAAAAGTAATCTTTTCACCTAAATACAATTTATAGTATTCATAAGCTTTTTGGGTACCATAAAGTCCTTCAAACTTTTTTATCATTTTTTTATCATACTGTATTTTATAAGGATATTGGATTATCTCCAATACCAAGAGTCCAATACCTATAAAGTCTTTAAAAGGAAATGTCTTTTTACTTAATTCCTTGGTTATATCCCCAAATCGTCTTTTACCGACTAGCCACAAGATAATAAATAAGGAGATTATGATGAAAGCAATTCCACTCAGTACACCCATATTACACCTCAATATCAATAATTTTTGCTGATATAAAATAACAGATGATATTAGCTATTAATGCTCCAGTCATAATTCCCCTACCTACTACAGTTGTAAACATGGGTTCCAAAAGACCTTCACTTGTCATTGACAGGAATACAATAACAGCCGCTGGCATAACCATTAAAATTCTTTGCTCAAATTTCTTCTGGGCTATATGAGTCTCTATTTCTCTTCTAACTTGTATCTTTTCTGCAATCATTGTCATTGTCCTCTTGATAATGCCCATGACATCACCTTCAGTACGTTTACAAGTAACTAATATATCTGCGAAATTTTTGATATCTTCAATATGGGATCTATTAGCAAAATCAATTAGAGCCCCCTCCACAGTCTCATTAGCATCCATTTTATGAATGATCAGTGTGAACTCTTTTGCTATAAGCGGATTTGCATCTTGATCCATCTCTTCACATGCTACTCTAAATCCTTGTTCCAATGAACGTCCTGCTCCTAAGGCAGTATTCAAAGCATATAGCCCCTCTTTAAATTCATTTATTAACTGCTTTTTTCTTTTATCTCTTAAATATCTCTTTATAAACTTCATTAAATAAATACCAATAGATGAAAATATAATTGCTATCCAAACATGGTGGTAATAGATATAGCCTAATGCAAATAAGATGCTAGATAATATTAAGAAATAGATCACTAACTCCTTCTGGGTTAACTGATAATCATTGTAATCTATTTCTGAAGATGCATCTGTTGACTTTTTATCTCCTAGTTTATGAGCTAACACGTGTTTTATCGCATCTTTTCCTACAATCAGATAGCCTATCGTTAGAATAATTAAAATGATTAATAGCCCTAATATAAAACCCAAATCCAACACTCCTATTCCACAATACCCTTTTAATCTAAGCTAATACCTGCCATGTGACATTTTAATTGATGCTTCAAAATATGATCGGTCTTTCTCAGACCACCAACTACTTTCTCTTTAGTGCTCCTAGATGTTTCCGTAAATTGATACAAAGGTCGAAGTAGAATTTCTCCGTCTTTATAAGCGATTATTTCTGAAACTTCTAGAACTTTTCTTGATCGATCCCGAAGCCTTCCTAAGTAAATCATAATATCCAATGCTGAAGCAATTTGTTGCCTTATTGCATTTAAAGGAATATCTGCTCCCATTAAAACCATGGTTTCTAGTCTACTAAGCATATCTTTACATGAGTTGGCATGTCCTGTTGACAGTGATCCGTCGTGGCCTGTATTCATAGCCTGAAGCATATCCAAAGCTTCTTCACCGCGAACTTCACCAACAACTATTCGATCAGGACGCATCCTTAATGATGTTTTAATTAAATCCCTCATACTGATCTGCCCTGTACCTTCAACATTAGCATTCCTTGTTTCTAAACTTACCAAATTATCTACTTTAACTATACGTAATTCAGCTGAGTCTTCTATGGTTATGATCCGCTCGTCTTCAGGTATAAAATTAGAAAGCACATTTAAAAAGGTGGTTTTCCCTGACCCAGTACCTCCACAAACAAAAATATTATATTTCGCTTCAACTAACTTCTTCAAAAAATCCGCTACTTCTCTGGTTATAGATCCCCAATCAATTAGCTGTTCAATGGTTAAAGGTTTTTCTGGAAACTTTCTTATGGTTAAGATAGGACCATTAAGTGCAACAGGAGCTAGCGTAGCATTAACTCTACTGCCATCTTTAAGCCTAGCATCAACCATAGGGTTAGATTCATTAACTACCCTATTGACTTTAGAAACTATATTCTGAATGATATCTTCTAATTTAGATTGACTTTCGAAACAAGCATCAAGTTTAAAAATTTGCCCCTGCTTTTCTATAAAAATCTTCTCTGGTCCATTAACCATGATTTCTGTTACGTCTTGATCATCAAGAAGAGGTTGTAGAATATCCAATCGCCTTAAAGCATTAAATACTTGTATCGATAAATCCATGCGTTCCTTATTTGTCAATAATCTTTCTTTGGCTAGCTCTAAAACTGTCTCATCAATAGCACTCTGAATAGAAACATCACTCTGTTCCATCTTGAAATCAACACGTTGTCGGACTAAAGCTATAATTTCATTCATTAATGATCTATCAATCAACTGACTCTCCTCCCTCTAAATATAAATAAAGAGGTATTAATTTATCTAAAAGAGAGCTCCTCAAAAGCTCTTCAAAATTATTGAAGCGAAGATAACTCTCGTTATAAGCCAGCTCTAAAACATATTCACTGGAGGGTTCTTGAGATTCCTCCCGTTGATCAATCTTATTAGCTACCCAGCAGATATTTAAATCTCTACTCATCTTCTGCTGATAGTTATACCACTTCTCTACTTTCATCTTAGCAAATGGCTCATGACAAACTAAAACCACCAAAACATGGCATAAATTGAATACTGTCAGCACTTGTTTATCCTCATGAGATCCAAAATCTAAGATGATTTTATCGTATTTATGACATAATGCTAGCATAAGTCGATACCAAGTACCTGCATCAGTATCCAGTAAATCTTCGTAGCGATTATAGGGATTGAAATAATATAATTCTAAGGTTTCATATCTATTAACGACTTTTTCAATTAACATATTGATGTCTTCAGAAGCTCTGCTTGCAAACAGTAATAAATCCGAAAAATTATACTTATTCCCTTCATTCATTAAAAAAGCATTACTAGGAAACGGCTCTAAATTTAAATAAAGGACATTTTCGTGTTGAGCTATAAGCCCTGTTAAAGCGGTTGCAATAGTGGTTTTTCCTATCCCCCCTATTGGTGAATAGATACCAATAATATTCTGTTTTAACCCTTTGAGTAGGCTTAAATTATCTACTTCTCTCTGTGATGTTTCTAAAATTTTATGTATAAATCTATCTACCTTCTGGTACTTATACAGAAACCTCTCCCCATTATTTTTCTCTTCACAGAGCCAAAAGACTTCTGCATCTTCATTTGACCAATCTTCTCGATAGCTCTCATGTATGAGAAAAATGCAGTCATTATTTTGTAAATAGATATTCATTGCCACTAAGGTTGTAGAAGAAACAATATGAAAAATACTATTATAGTAGCGGCGAAAATAATGAGTTAAGTATTCACTATAACTAGGGTCTTTATCCAGTATTACAAGGGTTATTGCCATATTACGCCCCCTTCACCAATGCTAACAAACCTCTATAAATTGATAGACTTATGCCCAAAATATATAGAAGCCAAAATACTCTACTATTATGTTAATAATGCAACCAAGAAAAATAAAATAAGATAATGGAAAGTGATAGGATGGGTTAATATTACTGTAGTTATTATAAGGTAATATTTTTTTTAGAATAAGACTTGAGTATATATATCGACCTAGATACGTCATACGTTCAAAGAAATTATTGTGCACAAACATTAGAATAATTGCTCCTATACCAGCTATGAAGATCGTTAATATAAAAGCATTGATTGTAAAAACGGTACCCATAATTGCAGCGATTGTTCCAAAGAGTTTAATGTCGCCTGCTGGTAGCATTTTCAGCATGAACAATGGAAACAGAATAATTATAGGAATAAATACATTAAAGAAAGTCTTTATGCTACCTTGTAATCCAGTAGTTGTGCCATGATAAATACAGGCTATAAGAACAGTAAGTAGCAAATATTTATTTTTTACCTTGTATTCTTTATAATCTGTTATAGCAGATAAAGCTAAAATTCCAATTAATAATACATATTTAAACATTTATCCTCCATTTTTTATGTAAAAGTACATATTACATCCAACTAAATATTATTATACCATGGATTTTTATATTTTCAAACTATTTTCACTATAAATTTCTATTTTTTCTAAAAATAATACCCGAGTTCGAGCATGCGATAACTTACTTTCAGAAATTCTGCTTGAAACATTTTACATATTCAGCTATGATATACATATTAATGGATATATAATTTTAATGAGAGGGGTTTTATTATGTACAGATACTATGATACCTTTGCAGATTATTTCATCTATGGCATCCCCACTATTGCGATGATTTTTATGTTATTTGGCGGGTTAATATTATTTGGACTATATATCATCAAATCCATTGGTCTTATGCAGATGGCTAAAGATTGTGGTCTTGCTAACCCATGGTTAGCTTGGATTCCTATTGTTGATATGTACATACTGGGTGGCATTCTAAAACGTGTTGATAGCAACTTTGTACTTCGAAATATGTTTAATGGTAGTGCAAGTTTTAGCATGAGGTTAAGTTTGGAGAGACCTGATCTAGCTCTTCTCATCATCTACCTTGTTTTTTTAGGAGCTAACTGGATTCCAATATTCAGTTCAGCTGTGAGATTTATAGCTGGTATACTTATATTATTAGCTCTCTATCAACTATATCAAACATTAGCACCTAAGAATGCTTTGATCTACACCATTGTTTCAGCTATTTTTTCACCAGCTATTGCTGTCTTTATTTTCATTTTAAAGAATGGTTTTAAAAATGTTAATCAAACAACACCTGCCGAGCCACCTATGCTTGAGGAGATCAATTCAGCACCAGACGATGAAAAACAATAAGCATCATATAAAATAGCTAACCTCTTATCGAGATTAGCTATTTTTCTTATCCTATATTATCTTTTTATAGCAAAGCTTTTGCCTCTTTAACTACATTCTCTGTTGTGAAACCAAACATTTTAAATAACTCTTTTGCAGGACCAGATGCACCGAAACCTTCCATTGCGATGACTTTACCCTCTAATCCAACATATTTATACCATCCAAATGGTGACGCAGCTTCTACAGCTACTCTTTTAGTTACACTCTTAGGAAGTACACTTTCTCTGTAAGCTTCATCCTGCTGCTCAAATAACTCTAATGATGGCATACTAATAGCTCTCGCTTTTATACCTTCATTTTGTAACTCTTTAGCAGCGTTTACTACTAGTTCAACTTCTGAACCTGTTGCCATTAATAGAACTTCTGGTTGACCTTTACAATCATATATTGTATAAGCGCCTTTTAATGCTTCTTTACCTGAGTTATCGTATAAAGGTAACGCTTGACGTGTAAGAACCAAAGCAGTTGGTGTCTTTTTATTTGTTAAAGCGTAGTACCATGCAGCTGCAGTCTCTTTAGAATCCGCTGGTCTAAATACTGTGAAGTTAGGAAGACTACGAAGAGCTGCAAGTTGCTCTATAGGTTGATGAGTTGGTCCATCTTCACCAACACCAATACTATCATGTGTTAAAACGTAAGTCACAGGTTGGTTCATTAATGCTGATAAGCGCATTGAACCTTTCATGTAATCACTGAAAACAAAGAAGGTTGCACAGTATGCATGAAGTCCTCCATGAAGTTGTAAACCATTTGTAATAGCAGCCATAGCATGTTCACGTACACCAAAGTGTAAATTAGAACCACTATGATCTTCTGGAGTGAAATGACCTCTATTATTCATGATTGTCTTCGTAGATGGAGAAAGATCTGCTGAGCCGCCAATTAAGTTAGGAATAACTTCTGCTAAGCGATTAATCACTTCTCCAGAAGATTGACGAGTAGCCATAGACTTATCAAAGCTCCAGAAACTATCATCATTTAATAAGTCAACTGGTAACTCTTCACTATGCCAAATCTCCCATGCTTTTGCATCCTCAGGATATTTTGCTTTATAGTCTTCAAATAATACATTCCAAGCCTCTTCTGCCTTGACACCTTTATCTTGAACATCTTTTAGATGCTTTATTACTTCATCAGGTACATGGAATGACTTCTCTGTATCTAAACCAAGTTTTTCTTTTGTTTTAAGAATATTCTCTTCACCTAATGGTTCTCCATGTGCAGATGCCTTACCTTCTTTTGGAGATCCAAAACCAATTAATGATTTAACTTCTATCATACTTGGTCGATTAGTCTCTTCTTTTGCTTTTTCAACTGCACCAATGATTGCATCAAGATCATTACCATCTTCAACTTTTTGAACATGCCAACCTTGTGCGTCAAAACGTTTCATGACATCTTCTCTAAAAGCTATAGCTGTATCACCTTCGATGGAGATGTTATTAGAATCGTATAAAACGATTAGTTTACCTAAACCCAATGTTCCAGCTAAAGAACATGCTTCATAGGTTATACCCTCTTCTAAACATCCATCACCAACTACTGCGTAAGTATAGTGATCGACAGGTTTAATATCTTCTTTATTGAATCTCTTAGCTAAATAACTTTCTGCCATGGCCATCCCTACTGCAGATGAAATACCTTGGCCAAGTGGACCAGTAGTCATTTCAACACCTTTTGTATGACCATACTCTGGATGACCTGGTGTTAGACTATCTAATTGACGGAAGTTCTTTAAGTCATCTAAAGTTAAACTGTAACCAAATAGATGTAGTAATGAATAAACTAGCATAGAACCATGTCCAGCTGATAAAATAAAACGATCTCGATCAACCCACTCTGGGTTAGCTGGGTTATGATCCATTATTTTTGCCCATAGTGCATAAGCTGCAGGTGCTGCACCCATTGGTAATCCTGGATGACCTGAATTAGCTTTTTGTATAGCTTCAGCTGATAGCACACGAATAGTATCGATTGTTAAGCGATCTCTGTTATGCATGTTAACTCCTCCAAACATAATTTACTTTCTATTGATTTAATCTTTTCAAGTTATACGCCTTATTTAGGAACGCCTTCCCAATCTTTAAGGAATCTCTCAATACCGCTATCAGTAAGTGGATGTTTTGTCATTTGCTCAATAACTTTATATGGAATTGTAGCAATATGAGCACCTAAACGTGCACAATCTGTTACATGCATAGGATGTCTTACACTTGCAGCAATAATTTCAGTAGTAATACCATGTACAGAGAAGATATCAACAATTTCCTCAATAAGATTCATACCCTCTTGACCGATATCATCTAAGCGACCTAAGAAAGGGCTTACATATGTTGCACCAGCTCTAGCTGCTAACAATGCTTGTGGAGCTGAAAATACTAAAGTTACATTAGTTTTAATTCCTTCTGCAGTAAGTACTTTAACTGCTTTAAGACCTTCAGCTGTCATAGGAATTTTAATAACGATATTGGCATGAATTTTAACTAACTCTCTAGCTTCTTTAACCATACCTTCAGCTTCTAAGGATATGACCTCTGCACTAATTGGTCCATCTACAATAGATGTGATTTCTTTAATAACTTCAACAAAGTCTCTTCCTTCTTTAGCGATAAGTGATGGGTTTGTTGTTACCCCACAAATCACTCCCATATCATTAGCTTTTTTAATATCTTCCACATTAGCTGTATCAATAAAAATTTTCATTTCTGTTGCCTCCTATTTCTACTTTTCTATAATATATTTTTTACTTCTTATTGTTTTTAATACGTTTCCTATCATTTATTTTATGTCTTATAAACTAAGCAATCAATAGCTTTTTCTAAATTTTATCATTTTCATACTATTTCAACCACTAATGTAATAGTATGTATTATTGCATCTTATTATAGCGTATTATATAGACCAAAAAAGAAATAAGACGGCATACAAAAAAATCAATATATAAAGAACTAAAGGGATTTGACGCATATATGAAGTAAATAATCTTATTTTTTTCATATAAAAACACGTTATAAATCATGAACACTTATGACAAGCCTCTCATAAGATATAGTATACTTGTCCTCTAAATGTTACAGGTATGTATGATCGGGCAAGTTGAATATCAAATACTAAAAAGGATGTGAGACGATGGAAAAATATTTAGATGATCACGGCAAACGTCGCCCTAGAAAAAAGAAAAAGGAAAAGAAAATTAAGAATAGAAACTTTAATTGGAACGACAACGACAATGATAATGATAATTGGAACGACAATTATAATGACAATGATAACTACGCAGCAAATAAAGTATCTGACAAAAATATTGACTTAAATAAAAACATCAACAAAGTCTATGTTAAACCAATCTTTATCATAAAAAAATCTAAACGTCGTAGAAGAAGAAAATGTGACTAACCATTCTATTGGCCAAGCCTTAGGGCTTGGTCTTCAATTTGGAACATTTCAATCTTATAATTCATAAAATATATTAAGCTTGTCCATTAAGTACAAGACCAAGGATTAACCTATGAAAAGTGACTACTGGCATATTTTCACTATGTCTGTCCTACCTATACTAATAAGGATGGTGAATTATGAAAAAATATTATGACTGTAAAAAACCTCGTCGTAGAAAGAAAGACAAGAAAGAAATAAAAAATAGAAACTTTAACTATAACAGTAATTACGATGATAACGATAACTGGAATGACAATGATAATGATAACAAAAACGCAGCATATAATGCTGTCAAAGATAAAAACTTTGATCTAAACAGAAACATCAATTATGTATATGTTAAGCCTATTTTCATTTACAAAGATGACAAAAAACATAAACATCATTATGAAGATTAAGGTGCACACTTTAACCTTAATAAGGCATATGTATTTGTATGCCTTATTTTTTGCTTTTGAACAAAAAAATCAAGCATTTCATAATATATATTAGTATTATCTTTAGGAAAATGGAGGATATTGTAGGTTCTAGGCATAACAAAATTATCTCAAAGGATGTGAAGTGATGAGTAGGCATTACCATAAAGATGCAAAAAGGATCAAAAATAAAAACTTCAATTACAACGGTGATTATAATCATAACAGTAACCAAAGTAAAAATGATAATGATAATAAAAATTTAGCCTCTAACACAGTTAGAGATACCAATAGAGACATCAATAAGAATATTAATCACGTAAACGTCAAACCCGAAACCTATATTCAAAATGAGTATGATGACAGAGACTCCTCTGGCACACAGCAACCACAATTAATCTTTGATCAAGATATGTTTGTAGGCATTGGACAAGACTTTCAACTGATTAGCCAAGTAGTTTATGATTTTGCTGCTCTAGATGGCAATGCTTTAAATCAGCCTGCTATCGCCATGGAGCCTCTTCTATTACACGCCTCCCTACCAGTTATCATTACTGATGTAGGGGGAGAAAATAATAAAGACATCATTTCTCAGCAAGCACCTTGCATAATAGGCTTCGTTGTAACAAAGGAAATTATTGCAACAACAGCTATTGAGAATACGAGTAAGTTATTAGAAAATGACTTCTCACATGAAGTAGAAATATATAGTTTTGATGATACTGGAACAATGGGAATGCCAAAGGTTACATCATTTCAATATGTTGATGAAGAAACTAGTCTACCTGCTATATACAGATTATATGCTAAAGTGGAATTGGGAGTCATGGATTCTACTTCAGAATTCAGTTTCACAGCTAGACAATACCAAGGCACCTCTTTTCTATAAAAAGTAAAATTATTTTCCAAAAGGAAGTGAAAGAATGAGTAAATGTAAAAAATCAAAAAGTAAAAAAACTAAAAACAAGAACCTTAATCGCAATAAGGATCTTAACAAGAATAAGAATTATGACAAAAACAAAAATGATAATAAAGATATTGCCTATAATACTGTTAGAGATAAAAATGTTGATATTAACAAGAATGTCAACCATGTAAATGTCAACCCCAAAATATCTATTAACAACATGTGTAAGTGCCAAGATACAAACACTGTACGTACACCACAACTGGTCTTTGATCAAGGTATGTTCGAAGGTATTGGACAAGACTTTGTACTAGTGAGTGAAATTCTTTACAGTTTCGTTGGTGGCTTGGCGGAAAGTGGGGCTATATTAGCTGAGCCTCTTGTATTCCATGCTTCTCTTCCACATGTAGCTGGTGGACTCTCAAGCAACGAAGAAGCTAACCTTCAACAAACTACTCAAGTAGCTGAGTTTATTTTAACCAGAGCTATTCTTTTACCAACACAAGCGAATAATGGTATCGCTAATCAAGAATTAGCTCAAGAACAAGAATTATATAGGTTTGTAGATACTGCTATGACAGACATGGCCAAAGTTACATCATTTCAGTATGTAGATTTTGAAGTAAGTCTTCCTGCAGTTTATAGACTATATGCAAGAGTTGATTCAGGAACCATGGACTCGACTTCAGAATTTAGCTTTACTGCTAGGCAATATGAAGGTAGACCTTAAGTCCAATTGTGATTATTAATAATCACAAGAAAACTCAATAAGAAAATAATAAGAGGTCTACTAGTAACTTTTATAAGCCACCAGTAGACCTTTTTATAATAAGTTCCAAAGTCACGCTAGTTAAAACTATTACGCCTAAGTTCACTTACTTTACCTTATTTTTACCAATCAATTTAAGTTCTTCTCTAATATAATCAAGGGCTAATTCTGATATCCCATTCAAACTAAACTCCGAACTATCTTGTATAGCTATTAATTCACAGGTAGTTTTATTATCTTGATAATAAGTACTCTTAATTTGTTGAAATAAGCTATAGTTAAAGTGATTTCCACCGATAACGACTAATTCAGGATTGATCATACAATCTATTATCGCTAAAATATTAATAACCATGGAGCAATATTCCTCATCCTTTATATCCTGAAATAACACTTCATTTAAAATAGAGTCACCTATTGGAAGAAATCCTATCTCACCAGAGAATTTATCTTTTCCTCTTATGATCTCACCATTGATGATTATTCCTGCACCTGCTCCCAGTGTTGAAAAATGAATATAAACCATATTAATCGGATGGAAATTCTTGTTCTTTTTATAGCTATGACAATACCCAAGTGCTATTGCGTTTAAATCATTTTCAAGTATAACAGGAATATTGTATTTTTCTTCAATATATCGATTAATATCAATCAATTTTAATTGCTCCGTTGTTTTCCCAGATAAATAACCATCCATTTGGACGATACCAGGTACGCTAATTCCTATGATAACAATATTCTTGTATTGTGTTATGACTTGATCTAAAAGTTGGTCAATAATTGTCTGATCTAAGTAATTTTCTATTCTTAGACTATTGGTATCAATCGTATTACCTAAAATATTAACTACACCATATACCAGATGCCTCTCCTCTAGGTAAATTGATAAGACATACTTCTTATTAATATTTAGGGCATAACGTTGAGCCCGTCTTCCACCAGTTGATTGATCCAATCCTAACCTAATAATTTTATCTTCCTCTAGAAGTTCTATTAGTAGACTTCTGACTGTAGTAAGACTTATTCCTGTATCATTCATAATTTCAGCTCTTGTGGCATTATCTCTTTTTCTTATTGACTCCAATATCAAGGAACTATTTACCCTTTTCAACTCTTGAGGTTTACCAACTATATTTCTCAATATGGACACCAACTTTTTCTATAATAAAGTATATTCAAAAACAAGAATACTTATGTCACAAACTTTTATAAGTTTATGATATAAGTATACCTTAATAACCAATATAAATCAATCATGATATCTTTATTGCTAATATTTTTTATTTATAGTATTCATACAACCTTTTCATGAAAAGAATAACTTCATTGCATGAGTATACGTTATATAGCCTTTTTCTTATTTTTTAAGGAATCTAATAAAATTTCGATAGTCATATCAACAAAATCATTTTGATTTAAATTGAAATGTTCGGTATAGGTCTCACCTGACAAAGATAACATTTGAAAGAAACCTGAAGTAACAAAAATAGAAGAAAGAGCAAGATGAGTTATGTCAACATCGGAACGTATACTGCCATCCACCTTTCCCTCCATAAACATCTCAATAAGTTCATCAAATAATTGCTTATCAAATTCTAAAAATTGCTTACGGTATGGCAAGTTTTTATCTTTAGTATCTGATTTAATCACTCCACCCATATTAATTAATTGATTTAATCCAGGAAATTTACAGAAGAACTCATAGTAGGTATAGTAAGTTAAGCGTATTTTCTCAAATCCTGTATTCCCCTTTAAACTATTATCTATTATCATATCATAGAGTCTATGATATCCTCTTAATGCAATAGCAAAATATAAATCTTCTTTAGAAGCAAAATATCTATAAATGGTTCTCTTGGTTAGTTCCACTTCTCTTGCTAGATCATCCATTGATACATTCTCAAATCCATGTTTGCAGAATAAATACTCAGCTTTTTCAATTATGGTATCTTGTCGTTCTAACTGTTCACGTTGACGTTTTGTTAATTCCTTCAAAAAATATTTCCCCTCTCGATTGACAAATAAAAATCCTTAAAGTATACTAACGGTATACAAATATACTGATAGTATACTTAACTTCTTATAGTTTGTCAAGCAAGCATGCAGGTAGAAAATTATCATAAACATTAACGTAAAAAATGAATGAAATTAAAGTTGGGGTGATGAGATATGAAGTCAGTTGTTGTCTATTACTTTTCAGGTACTGGTAACACTGAAATCGTTGCGAATATGCTTAAGAAAGCATTTGAAGAAAGCGAAGTAACTCTTACATTAATACGGATTGAAGATATAATAAAAAACAACCTTGATGTTGAACTAAAACATTTTGATTCGGTTGGCATTGGCTGTCCAATTATTGGATATGGAGCTCCTAATATTGTTTATAAATTCATTAACATGCTACCAAAAGAACGTAAAAAAGTATTCATATTTCGTACAGCTGGAGGTGTTGGACCCATTAATTATAATGCTTCCAAACGCATAATGAGTAAATTACATAGAAAAGGTTATGAAGTGTTTTACGAAAGAGTGTTTTCGATAAGTAGTAATTGGGTTATTCGATTTGATAACCAGGTTATTAAACAACTTTACGAAGCTACTGACAAAAAAGTAAGAATCATGTGTAATGAATTAATCCATGAAAAAAATAGAATTCTAAAAACAGGTATAAGTCTACGAATACTCATGGAACTTGTTATGCACATCTGTCCATGGATTATACGTCTCGTAGGAAAAGACTTTGTTGTTAATAATTCTTGCTCACATTGTGGACTGTGTATTAATAACTGTCCATCCAAAAATATATACAAATCAAGAGATAGAATTAGATTTAAGCTCTCGTGTAATAGTTGTATGAGGTGCGTCTATTCCTGCCCTCAATCTGCAATCAATTTTAGATTTTTAACTTTTTTCCCTGTAGCCGGCGGCTACAATATAGAAAATATCCTTCAACAATCAAATGATGGTGATCAAGGAAAAAATGGGCAAATTCCACCTTTTTTTTATGACTATATTGATAATGATGACCTATAAAGGATTTTGTATCATATCAATCAGAAAGTGTCACGTAAGAGGTAGTTATGCATCATTTGTTTTCCTCCACAGTGACACTTAATTTTAAAATAAACCTTATAGTGCTAGAACCATAACTCACTTCGCATTGATTGAGGCTGTTTGCCATCAATATCTGTAAATCCATATTTTTGTGCCACCTCTGCTGTTATCAATATGTTGCCCGTATCTTTAATAGCTTCATCATCATTAGCTACGGCTGCGATACATCTACCAACAAACTGAGGTGTTTCCATGCTGTCAATATCTATGGATTGATCATATCTAGCAAACTCTTTCATGCCTTCAGTACTTACCTGTCCTGGATACAAAGAAAATACAGGGACATTATATTTCTTTAATTCATGAGCTGTATCGGCTGATAACCGATCGATTGCCGCCTTACATACCCCATAAGCTACATTATTCATGTATCGCCTGCCACCATAAAAAGATACATTTACGATCAGTCCACTTCTTTGTTTCACCATAATTTCAGCTGCATATTTACTAGCCACATAATTTGATCTCACTCCTACAGTATAATTGTCATCCCATAGTGAAATGGGTTGTTTCCAAAAAGAATGGCTAAAAAAATAGTCCTCCATTGCATGAATGCCCCCACCCCACGCATTGTTTACCAGTATATCCAGCTTTCCTTGTTCATCCATAACCTGCTTAAACAGTTCTTCTACTTCTTGATCATTAGAATGATCACATTTATGAGCTATACCTATTCCACCTAATCGATTCACTTCTTTTACCGTGTGATGAATACTTGTTTCTTTTAAAAACTCTGGCAACATTACTGCCTTTTCAGTTCGACCTGTAACATATACTATTGCTCCAGCTTCCGCAAGCCCTAGTACTATTCCTTTTCCAACACCTCGACTAGCTCCTGTAACAATAGCAACTTTACCTTTCAAATTTACCATGCTAACCGCTCCCTTCACTAATATTGAATATGAAAACTTTTCTTTCACTATTATATTAGCTATTGTATTTCACAGTTTCATGATTTTTCTTGCTGACTAGTTAGGGTTCTTTATAGGTACTAAAATTAGAACATCACCATTATCTACATAATCCGCTCCATATATATTCAGCATACCAATACCATTAGGGTTAAGCTCTATTTCTTTTAACATAATCCATCTATAGAGATCATCAGTAAATGCTTCTCTAATACTAAACATATCACCATGATATACAAACTTAGCATACCACCCTTCTGGAATTAAATGAGGTTTGAATAATGACTCATTACTTCTAATAAGCAACTTCTTACCATAAAAAATTGTATACTTACCTTCCTCGTCACCATGACAGCTCACTAGGGTATAAAAGGTTTTATGTTCTAACCAGCAAGCCTCCTTTGACTCTTTTAAAAAAGCAGTACACTTCGATTTAGATAGTTCTTCAAAGTTAGCACTGTTCACATCTACTTCCAAATAGATACCTTCTAGGTTAAAGCTCTTCAAATATTCACAAGTACCTTTCAATGTGAGAACGCCTTTGTAGTTGATTATATCTCTTTCCACCACATTGGCTTTCTTAACTAGATTGATATTCATTCCAGAATCAGAACTTTTTGAAGGTGGAAATCCAAATTGCTTTTTAAAAGCTCTACTAAAAACCTCAGGGTATTCAAAGCCAAAATCATAAGCGATATTAATAACTGATTCACTGCTCCCATTTAGACGATGAAATGCCAAAGTTAGCTTTCTTCCTAAAATATATTGCTTCAGTGTCTTTCCAACAACAGTTTTGAACATACGATTAAAATGGAACTCTGAAACACAGAATCTACGAGAAATGTCTTCAAGTGATAATCTTTCGTGAATATTTTCTTCTATGTATTCAATGGTATCATGAATTATACTAATATAGAGATTCATTAGGTACTCCTCATCTTATATATATTTGGCCCCTTCAAATTTCTAGATGACCCACCACCATCTTGTATTCTGTTTCCTTTTTTATTATTTTAACATTTAAACCAGATAAATGTAATGAATTTTATATGATATATACACCAAATAATTTCATGTATATCAACCAAATGATTATCCCACTAATAACTAGACAATGACTTATTCCATAAAATAAGTTGACCTTCATTATATTTCCTTTTAGGATGTTTGATATATACTTTACCATACCTATAAATAACAGGGATAAAGCAATGACAGGAATCATTAAAGTCAATTTGAATGTCAACGGAATTTTGGCTTGTACAAGTATTTCTGGATTACATAAGACACTTATTGCTAGAGAACATATAATTAGACAAATAAAAACGAATAGAAGTATCCCCGAAGATATAATAAGTTTATTTGCCACTTTGTTGCCATAGATGCATACCTTATTTTTCCTTTTTCGATAGATCACTCGAGTAATAAAAACCATATTTAAGACTAAAAGTAGAATTAATGTACCTCCAACTACAGGTGGTGTTTCAAAAATAGACATTTTAATATATGCTTCATGAGGTTCATCATCTTGATAAGCTCTATATGGCTTTCCTTTATTATCTTCTTCAAAAATTAACTTACCTTGGCCACCTACTTCTCTAAAAATATTAGGTTGGACTTCAATATAAATAGCCCCTCTAAAACTAAGTGTTCCATCTTTGTTAGCTGTTACCTTTTTACTCCTAGAAGCAAGATATAATAGTTTATCAGAATTACTGTAGCTGACCCTTGCTTCTTTATAATACCCTTCAAATCCTTTAGCTCTAGTATGATAATTATCAATAGGTGTGGGTATCTTTAAATCATATGGAAAAAATGTATCTAAAAATACTCCTCTTAACTCATCCCTACTTTTCTCTGCATGTGCTGTATTGTACGAAATAAATAAACCTACTTTTTCTTGAGGTATTAATAAAATCATTGACTTAAAAGTAGCATTCCCACCTGAGTGCCACAGTATCTCTAAATCATTCCTCTTCCATTCCATCATACCTAGGGTCAAACCTGCTAATTCATCATGACTTGCATAAGCCGTTTCATGCATCAAGTTTATTACTTCTCGTTTAATGATTTGCTGCCCATTAAAACGTCCTCCATTTAGATGCATAATCATATAATTGGCCATATTCTTTGAAGTAGTGCTCATAGCTCCTGATGCTGGATAACAAGCAGGTGGGTCCTCAATTTTATGAAGCTCATTTCTATATTTAAAATGACCATATGATACATTATCAAAATGAGATCTAGCTTGCTCTCTTAGCGTCGATCTATCCATATTAAGGGGCTCAAAAATAGTTTGACTTATATAGTCATCTAACTCTATTCCACTAACTCTCTCAACAATTAAGCCTCCAATACTAGCACCATAATTTGAGTACGCTACTATATCACCTGGCTCATAGATAACACGCCTAAAGTCATCTAATAATGCTTGATTTGGATCACTATTGTACTTAAATATTGATGACAGCTCGTCTTCAAAACCTGCTGTATGTGTCATAAGATGCCTAATGGTTATAGGTTCATCATATGGATTCATATAACTGAGATCTGGTATATATTTATCAATGGGATCATTTAAATCAAGTTTTCCATCCTTATAGAGCATCAGAATAGATTGCCAAACAAACACTTTTGTAATTGACCCAATACGTGTAATTGTATCTACATCGTACACCTTATCTACTTCAGTATTCTGATAACCATAAGCTTTGTTAAACAGAATTTCATCATCTTTAACCACAGATATCGTTACTCCAGCAAGTTCATTTTCTTTCATTTGCTTAGTTACTATTTCATCAAAAAAACTTGCTAGATTTTGCTCATTCATATCTACATCATCACTTATTTTGGCTAAGCAATTTATTTGAGTAGTAATTAATAGTACTCCGATTATAAATAGAAATAATCTTAGTTGAATATAGTATTTTTCTCTTTGCATCTTTCAACCTCCATTAATTTAATAGCATGCTTAATGATAATGCAAAAAGTAAAAAAATAGAATCACCCTAATGGATGATTCTACTCTATTTCTTGTCTAATACTTTTGTACTAGATCATTAAACTCTTTATTTTAAAGGCTTAGCTTAGTTTTGAATATTGATGAGATTAATTAATTCAATCTTGTTATTAATAGACAACTTTCTATATATATTTCTTACATGTGTTTTGACAGTTGATATAGAAATTGTTAATCCATCTGCTATATCATTATAACTGTAGCCATTTATTAATAGTAATACTACTTCTCTCTCTCGCTTTGTAATCAAATACTTTTTGCATAGAACTTCAATTGGGTCCTTCTCATTCATCACATTTTGAATCAGATGAGGGACTGATATTAATATTTTAATAACCCAATATAACGTCATTAAGTTAAAGACTAAATAGAAGGTTGGTAAGGTTAATAATCCATACTGAAAAGTTAGTGCAATAAAATGTCCCACTTTCGTATCTAAAAACATGACAGGTATAAATATTACACTCATAATAATGTAGGAATTGAATATTCTCTTAACTATTGGGTCATTTATATTTGCTCTATTTCTAATTAATATACTAAAGCTAAAAGAAATACTTCCAAATAATAACAAACCAGCTAAATTGATAAACATTTTTTTAAAGCTCCCATAATATACAATCATAAAAACAAATGAAGCAGCTGCTATTATCAAAAAGATAAGTTTTCTTTGCTTCCATAAATGTTTTTGGAATAATTGATATGATAACTTTGGAATGGTATATATTAAAATTATTGTACTTAACCATGATATTATTTTAATTATGTAATAAAATACACCCATTTCAATTTTGTTGACGACTTGATAAGTGGTCAAGCTTTGCTCAAAGACGATTATAGAAATGGCAATAAGTATACTGATCAATGTAATAAGTATCGAATTTTTATATTTATAATAAGCAATGCATAATAAAGTAATGGTCGATACACCAAATACAAATGCTATTAAATGATAGAAAAACAATAGATGATTCATAAACCCTCCTATTCATATTAGTACCTAACTACATTCATAATATTAACAGTATATATTAAGCAAATCAAGTCGTTATTATGATGTATCAATATTTAAACAAAAATATCTAATATAGTTATTTTCTTCAATTTATTGTATACTATAAAAAATATTTCATTTAGATTTAGTTTAAATATATTTCCTATAGATTAGACTTCAAACCAAAAGTTTACTGACTATTTGATAGGATGTGGATTTAACTGATCCTTAAAAATGGAATCGATGATCTTCGGTTTTGAAAGTTGATAGTATAAAGGAGAGTGGACAGCATGAATTTATATGACACACCAGCCTTATTTGGGCAAAACATGTCTAGGGAGCAGCAAAATAAGTTTTTAGGTTTTTATAAGGAGGTTTTTGCTAAATACAACATAACTACTATCCATGATTGTTCAATTGGAGCAGGTGGAACAACTTTACCTTTAGCTAAACTTGGATATAAGATCTCCGGTTCGGACTTAAGTGAGACCTTATTAGGTAAGGCAAAAGAAAACTTTAAGAAAAATGGATATGACATTGAACTCTTAATCTCTGACTTCAGAAATCTTAATAATGTACTACAAAATACATATGACTGCATCATATCAACGGGTAATTCGTTACCCCATATTAATAATCAAGATGTACGCAGTTTTGTTAAATCAATTTCTACAAAAATCAATGAAAATGGTTTATTATTCATTGATTTTCGAAACTGGGACAAAATTCTTAAAGAAAAACCTCTCTTTAATGCGCGAGATCCATTAGTTATGACTGAAGAAGAACATACAAGTCTCTATCATATATGGAATTGGCATGATGATCAATCAGTAGACTTCATTTTTGTAACTTCAACCGATAAACATGGTAGGCATGAAAAAACATCCTTTACTTATGCCCCAACCTACTATCCTTTGAAGTACAAAGATTATGAGAACATTTTAAATGACGCTGGATTTGAAATAAGACAATGTTTTGATATGGATTATCTGTGGCTAAATTCTCAACACAAAAAAAATAAAACAGGTGATTTTCATAAGGATTTTAATCAAATTAATTGGTATGCTATCCTTGCTCAGAAAGTCAGATAAAATAAATAAATGAATATATTAAAAACCTCGCAAATCATATTCTACTTAAATATGACTCGTGAGGTTGATTTCTTTACTGTGCTACCTTACTCTTACTCTCTTTATCCTTCTTATAATAAACAGCAATGATCCCTAAGCTGACAAATACTAAGGCAATGATGGTCTTGTAATCTAGTGCATCGCCTAAGATGGCTACAGATAACAAGGTACCTGCTACTGGTGTTACAAATTTAAAGATACTGATCTCTGCTGCTTTGTTGTATTTAAGCAGGATGTTCCATATGGTATAAGCTGCTGCTGATACTGCTGATAAGTAGAGCAGGATGGCTATCAACTCGGATGAATAGGTAATGGAACTAAAGTCAAATCCTATTAAGCCGATAAGGATCAGTATGGAGGAACCGATAAACATTTGCCATACGGTTAATACCACTGGGTGGATGTCTTTTGAGAAGTTCTTGGCAAAGATGCTAGCTATGGCACTGCATAGCTGATAAGCGATGATTAACCCTTC
>NZ_PQDH01000011.1 GCF_002964605.1 Vallitalea okinawensis | reverse complement strand
AATTGTCCTTCTTCTTCACCAATATATTTTACTATGAATTGATATTCTAAAGGAGAGGGCTCTAATACGCAAGACATATTTACACGATACTTCTCTTCTTTAATTTCTTTTCTTCCCGGTAATATAACTTCATTTAAAGTTATTCTTATCTCATTATTCACTATTTCTTGTTCATTAATAAACTGATCTTCTTTATCAAGTATTCCATTAATATTAATATCTCTCCATATTTGAATACTACCTTCATTATAGGTATTATTAAAAGATATATCTTCAATTTTAGTACCTGAAATGCCATCAGCAATAAATTTTAGTACACCTTCTCTATTACCGATATCAATATCACTTTGGACTAAATATATATTATTTCTTTTAATCTCACTCACTAAGAATGCTTCTCTTAATCTTAACCATTCTTTTAAAACTTCAACATTTTTCTCAAATTCTATATTAGTATATGTTCTTGATTTCCAATCAGAGTCTGTGAAATCTACATAATCCTTATATCTATCTGCATACACATCAGCTCTTATTGTGCTATACATTTCATCAAGTTTTAGTAATGTAAAATCTATTATTTCTTCCATTTGAATAGATTCCCAGATATACTGATTGGATAACTCCACGTACTCAGGATTCTGTAGCATTCTATAATTCAAAAGATTTAAAGGTATATTAGTTGTATTATATTGTGAACCACCATTATTGCTTAATCCAAAAGCATCCCAAGCAATTGGTTCAAACTTTCCATTAGAAGGATCAAAATAGAACTTATTGTTATGTACTTTAGTTACATGACGACTTTTACTTATTTCCATAAATGCATTCCATTTAAGGTATTTTTCAATATCTAATATTTGTTCTATCTCATATGGGAATATATCTTTATTCCCATTATTACTTACTGTTAATAATTCATTCAAATCGCTAAAATCGCTTTCTTCCATTACATTATATTCCGCATGCTTTTCCCAGACTTCAATATTCCCCCAAACATCTTCCTTAGCCTCACCAACATATAGATTGGAGGGCAGTTTTTTATTATTTCTTAAAAAGCTTTCATCTGTCTGATCTATATATAAAAAGACCCCTGCATATTTATTATTCATAAATACTCTCACAGGCTCAACATTTGCTGCTAATATACCCATCTGTGTTGCTATCTGCGCTTCCAAATAATCAACAAGCATTGTCTTTTCACGAGCATTAACAAAATTAAATTTTCTAATCCCATCTATCAAATCATCTTTTTTTGTTTTAATTCTATAGGATTTTTTATCATATAACCAATGCCAAGTATTATCTCCTCTAAACCTTAGTTTAACTTTATGCATTTTATCTTCATATCTCATATATGCATCAATATATTCTTGACCACTTTCCGGTAGATTAGTTGATAAACTATTATACTCATTTACATCTACATTAATATAATACGTTTTTAAATCACTATATCTGGTTGGATTATTGTTAGTGGTGAATGAGTTATATATTTCTTTAAAAGTATCATGATACCCTTCTCTTAAGTTTTCTATTGATATGGGATTATATTGACGACCTCTATACTCTACCAATTTATAATTATCTTTAATAACAACAAAGGTCATGGAAATAAAAGCAATTATAATAATACTACTTAGACAAATGAGAACGCTATATAATTTCTTTTTCTTACTCATGTTTATTTCTCCTTAACTAGTTAAGCTCAATACTAGTACACACAAATCAATTTCATTAATACATAATCTCTGAAATATTCATACTCAACTTCCTTGTATCCTTAGTACCTGGCGAGAATGATTTATTGCATTTTATAGTAATATCATTATACATTAATTTATCTAAAGGAAGCCTAACTTTAGTATTATGAATTCCGGTATCTTCTATAATTATCTCCTTTAATAAATTTTTATTATTATAAATTTTAATTTTTAAAGGCAAAATCTTAATACTAATAACTTGCATATGTATAGTTATTTCTTTAACTTGATTAGGCGTCATCATACAAAACTCTTTACCGATCCAACCATCACTATATCTTATAGGTAAATGATTTAATACATACTTAGCAGTAAGATGGGAAATTGCCCTAGCTAGATAACTAATAAATGGTATGCCATTTGTTAGTTTTACAAGAGTATCAGTTCCATAAAGAAATAATCCATGAGGATATTTATTATTACTATACGTCCTCATTAATTTAGTTATTTCCTTTAGTCTTTTTATTCCACCAGTACTAGTTTTTGTTTCTCCATATTCTCTTGAATTTGCTAAAACTTCATTTATAAAACCCACTTTATAATTTAAAGACAATTTTATCCAAAGTTCCCAATCCATACACCAATTTAAACTCTTGTCTAAATAACCAACTTTTTCAAGAGCCTCTTTTTTAAAAAATGTCGTTGGCTGTAAAATATAATCCCATACATGTGTCAAAGTCCATAAGTCAAACTCCTGGGTCGCCCCAAACCTATTAACTTTCTTACCCTGCTCATCAATAATATCACCTTGCCCATAAACTAAAGCAACTTCAGGATTGTTAATAAAATAGCTGACAGCTAAAGATATAGCTCCAGGTTCATATGTATCATCAGAATTTAGCCATGCTACGTATTTTCCTTTTGCCATTCTAAATCCTTTATTGATTGCATCAGATTGACCATCATCTTTTTCAGATGTCCACTTTATTTTATCACTATAGTTCTTTAATATATCTAAAGTATTATCTGTGGACCCACCATCTACAACAATATATTCTACATTATCGTAATCTTGCATAAGTACGCTTTCAATAGTATCTTTAATATATTTTCCTTGGTTAAAGGAAGGGGTTATTATTGTAACTAAAGGTTTATCACTCATATTTTTCACCTATTTATATAAATTCTATTTCATCAATTATATATGCTAAATTTCTAATATCGTTATTGATACCTAGTTTTTTAGGACAAAATACATTGTTGGCTAGAAGTTGAAAATTAATTTTACCTTCTTGATTTTTAGGAAAATCTACTTCCTTTATAAATTGACCTTTTTCTTTAATCTCAACTTCTCCAATTTTTTTACCATTAAGCATTATTTTAATCTTTAAAGAATCATCATATGGCCATAGATGTTTTCCTTTTAGCACTATTTTGTTTGTCTCTTTTTTTACATCATTATTAAATGAGAAAACCTTTGATACCCACCCATCTTCATACCTGTCGGTATAGGTTGCGGGTTTTATTCTTTGCTTTATTTTCTTTTTCAATAGATTAATTGTTAATCTACTTGCATAACTTATGTTTGTAATATTATATTTTATAAATAGACAAAACAATATAATTGTAAACTTAATGCTTCTTTTTCCTTCACAAATATAGTCCGAATAACCATACAACCATGATAATGGTACGTATTTATAATATTTCTTCACTGTTCTACAAACTTCTTCAAACACTTCTGTTCTTCTACCTAGTGTTTTGTTTTCTTCATACATTCTGGAAGTAGCAATATATTGAGGTATATATGCAACTTGAGTATGTTTACCTATTCGCATCCACATTTCATAGTCCATACATAGATGTAATGATTCATCAAGATACCCTACATCTTCAAAAACCTTTTTCCTGATAAAGCCAGTAGGCTGGCAAATTATACAATTTTCTGCTAATCTGTTATAATTAAAAGGTTCTGTTAAATATCTATCAACTATATTACCATCTATATCTGTATAGTATCCTTCACCATAAACCATCCCAACATCCGAATGACTTGTAAGAAAGCGTACACCTTTCGAAATAGCATTATCAAGATAAGTATCATCTGAATTTAACCAACCAATTATTTCACCTTTTGCTAGTTTAACACCCTTATTGACAGCATCAGCTTGTCCATTATCCTTTTCAGAAATCCATTTAATTTTATTACCAAAACTTTTAAGGATTTCTACTGTTTCATCAGTAGATCCTCCATCCATTACGATATACTCTATATTTGGATAATCTTGATTCAAAACACTTTCAATCGTATCTTTTATGAATCTACCTTGATTAAATGATGGTGTTATTACAGATACCAGAGGAAATTTATCTACTTTACAGCTATTAATATATAATTCATCAAATATATCAATTGTCTCTAAAGCACTTTTTTGCCATGAGAATTTATTTTTTCTAATACTACCTAATTTGATATACTTTTTCCTTATTTCCTCTTGACACATCATCTTAGCCATCTTTTCAGCTATATCCTTTGGATCTAATGGATTAAAATAAAGTACTGATTCACCAGCTATTTCGGGTATACTTCCTTTATCAGAACATATTACTGGACACTCTACTCGCATTGCTTCAACAACAGGTATACAAAAACCTTCAAATAATGAGGGAAAAGACATAAATTTAGCATTACGATATATATATTGCATATATTCTTGAGGAACATAACCAAGATAGATAATATCATTATCTAAATTATTTTTTTTAATAAAATGTTGTATCTTAGCATCAAATTTCTTTTTATCACCAGTAAATACTAGTTTAAGATTATCTTTATATTCATTCTTATAATACTTAAATCCTTCAAGTAATTTTAGATGATTTTTATGAGGCCATGTATTTGATGGATAATAAGTATATTGCTCAGGTAACTCTAATTCTTCTTTTACCTTATTATTAATTTTTATATCATTATCATTATAAAAGGATTTATCAGCATCTAAATAAACTACTTTAATTTTATTTTCATCTATATCATATTTATTTATTATGGTTTGTTTGGAAAACTCTGAGATTGTTACCACTACATCTGCCTTTTGCATACTTGACAAATAATTCTTATGTCTAAATTCTAATACCTCTTTGGTAAAATATTCAGGAAAAAAATCATGTTGCACATCAGGTATTGTAACCATCGTTGGAATATTAACATATCGGGGTTCTAGATTTAATAATGGACAAAACCAAATATCAATATTCAAATCTTCAATAAAATTATATAGCTGATGTTCTCTATTTTTTTGAATATTAATTAAGATCCTTTTACTATTACCTTTAAATGTCTCATAATTATGTTCATTTAAAAATAAAATTAATTCATATTCAGATTTTTTTTCAACATAGTAAATAATATTTCTAATATATTGCTCCATTCCCCCAATTTTTCCTGGGTATAAATCTAGCAAATTTATACCAACTTTCATATAATCTTTCACCTCATTTTTTACTAAATTAGTTTTATTCTTCTTAGCATCTTGATTATTTTTTTATCATTAATATGCTTAAGCTCATTAGCTAAATCATTAATTATATTATTTTGTTTCGTTTGTACTAGCTCACTTTTTTTAAGTTCTAATGCTAGTTCATTTATACTATTTTCTTTATCGTGTAACAGCTTTTGTTGATCGGTTATAGTTTCTTGCTTTGTATTTCTATCTGTTTTTACATCTTTAATCTGTTTTTCTAGATCCAATATTTTTTCTTGCTGTCTATTAATAACTTCTAGTCTTGCTTCTCTATCTTTTTCTATTTCATCAATTTGTTTTTCTCGTTCTAATATCATTTCTTGTTGTCTATTAATAACTTCTAGTCTTGCTTCTCTATCTTTTTCTATCTCATTAATATGTTTTTCTCGTTCTAATATTATTTCTTGTTGACTACTAACATCTTCCTGTCTTGCTTTCTTATCTATTTCTATCTTGTCAATATGTTTTTCTCGTTCTAATATTATTTCCTGTTGTCTATTAATCACTTCTAGTCTTGCTTCTCTATCTTTTTCTATCTCGTCAATATGTTTTTCTCGTTCTAATATCATTTCCTGTTGTCTATTAATCACTTCTAGTCTTGCTTCTCTATCTTTTTCTATCTCTTGAATCTTTTGTTTGTTTAATTGATTTTCGTCATAAATATCATTTAATGCTAATATGACCCTTGCACTCTTTTCACTTTCTAAGTAATCTAATACAGACTCTTCATCATACTTTTTTAATTCATTTTGTGAAGCAAATATAAACATATCATATGGATAATATTCCTTCTCAAAAGCAATATAATTAAAACCTGATACTTTTAATATATCTTTTATCCCTTGCATTGTATATAAATATAGATGTTCGTTAGCCTTTAACTGTTCAACGAAAATGCTTTTATCATCAATAAGTTCGTTATAACTCTTATCAAACTCTCTGAAGCAAGGCATTTGTAATACTAATATCCCATCATCTTTTAACTTACTTTTTATAACTTTCAGTGTATCTAATGGCTTATTTAAATGTTCAAAAACATCCATTAAAATAATCATATCAAACTCATTATCTTTTATATGTAAGTCTTCTATTCGTCCTTTTAGCATAGTATTGCCGAATACTCTATTTGAAAACTCACAAACCCAAGGACTTAGCTCGGCTCCCAAAGCTTGGTAGCCCATTAAATTCATTAGGTATACTAACCCTCCATGACCACATCCTAACTCTAAGATTTTAGCTTGTGGTAATTTATATTTCATTATGTTTTTTAACCAATAAAGGCATCTATCATAAATATCTTTCCTAGATCGTTCAAAAATATCTGGATAACCATAATCATCTTTAACATGTTCAACCCAATAATCTTTACTATAAAATCCATTTTCATCTTCTAAGATATTATATTCATTATCATGTAACATTGTTTTTGCGACTAGGGTGTTACAATTGTTACAAAGATAATAGTCTTGTGAGTATGATTCTTTAAGTTCATTTCCACACCAGCATAATTTACCTTCCATATAAATAGTTTCCCTTCAAATAAATAAATATTTTTATCGTCTATCTTATTTCTAATTCACATTTTCCTGGTAAATTAGCAATACCGTGATGTAATAATTCAGTTGGTTTTCCGCCCTTGTTTAAGATCACATTAAAAGTTCCAACCATAGGTCTATGACATAATCTCATTTCATGCCTGCATAGTTCTTCATAATACATATTTTCTTTATTTGAATAATTACTAGGATCCATAGTACTTAACCCTACTTCAAAAGTATATTCACCTTCTTGAATACCCAAGAGAATTTCCTGCCTAAACCGTAATACTGAACCCTCACTAACGTACATTGGTACCTCAGAGTTATATTGCATTGTACTTTTTCCATGTACTATTATAGCTTTATCGCTATATATCACAACCCCACCTATAGGTGTACTTATATTTTTAAGAATCTCAAATTCATAATAAAATACCGCCTTATCACCTACCTTGAACACTCTACAAGGGTTGCCTTCATCATCGCACAACCCTACTGCAACACACTTAGCGTAGCCATTGTTTATTTCAGTATCTTCATGTAAATGAAAAAATGCCTCATTCTTAGGCCATTTGAAATTACTATTAGTATAATTATTTGTAGCAATATTATGATCTATAGATAAGTCTTTAACGCCTTGTTGTAATAAATAGTATTTCCTTACAGCTTCTCTCGTGTCACCAACAAAAATAGCTTCTCCAGCATTAAGTAAGACCGTTCGTTTACAGAACTGTTCAACCTCTCCCATACTATGTGATACGAATATAATGGTTACACCTTTTTCTCTAAGTTCATTAAGTTTTTGGTAGCATTTTTGTCTAAAAAATACATCTCCAACTGCCAAAGCTTCATCAATTAGTAAAATATCTGCATTAACATTTATAGCAACAGCAAATGCTACTCTAACGAACATACCACTTGAATATGTCTTTACAGGACTATCTATAAATTCACCAATATCTGCAAAACCTACTATATCGGCTATTTTCTCCTCAATCTCATCCTTAGATAATCCTAGTAAAGACGCATTCAAATAAATATTCTCCCTACCTGTATAATTAGGATTAAAGCCACTACCTAATTCAAGTAAAGCTGCTATCTTTCCATTTACTTTTAGTTCACCATTAGTAGGCTTAAGGATTGATGCAATCATTTGTAATAAAGTACTTTTTCCACTGCCATTTACACCAATGATACCAAATGTTTCTCCTTGTTTAATATCAATGTTTATATCCTTTAGTGCCCAATGCTCTTTTGCAAATTTTTTTCTCTTAATACGATTAAATAATGATTCTTTTAATCTGTCTTGAGGTTTATCGTATATTTTATAACATTTACTTATATTTTTCATACTTAATACAATGTTGCCCATCATTTAAAACTCTCCTTATTTATAAAACGTCTACGAAACCATCTTTTACTTTTTTAAACCATACATACCCTAGATATAATACAATGATTCCAACTATTAGTTGTATTATATAAGTATGTAATTCTGGTACCTCTCCCCAAATGAGCACTTTTCGTATATCTTCTACAATATACGTTAGCGGATTGAAATAATAAACAACTCGTATGTTCTCTGGTATAGAAGAAAGGGGATAAAAAATAGGACTCATAAATAATATGAAAGATACTAGTACATTAGTTAAATTATTAATGTCTCTTACAAAAACACCAAGCGCAGATAAAAACCAAGCTAATCCTGCAGCCAATAAAATTACTGGAATCAATTGTAGAGGCAATAATAGTACTGTCCAATTTAGGTAACCATAAATCCCTCCTACAATAATTATAACAATATATCCAATAATAACATTAAAAAAAGCACTACCAACTAAAGACAAAGGTAATATTTCAAGAGGAAATACTACTTTTTTAACATAATTAACATTCTCTAATATTAAACTTGGAGCTCTGGCTACAACATCCGCAATCATGTTATAAGTATTTAAACCACAAAACAATATTAGAGCAAATTCTATAGTATTTGAATTGTCACTACTCCATTTAGCTTTAAATATTACTCCAAACACGAAAGTATACATAATTAACATTATAATTGGTATTATTAGAGACCATAGCATACCTAAAAATGATTCTTTATATCGTACTTCAATATCTCTTTTTAATATTTGCCATAATAAGTATTTATTATTTTTGATTACGCAAAATAAATTGAGCATTGGTCCTCCTTAAAGATAATTAACAATTATTTTTATACCACTTAATCGTCTTCTCTAGTCCATCTATAAATTCTGTTTTGGCAACAAAATTAAATTCTATTTCTGCTTTTTTAGTATCAAGACATCTTCTTGGCTGCCCATCTGGTTTATCTGTATTCCACTTAATTTCCCCTTTAAATCCAGTTAATTTTGCTATAAGATAAACTAAATCCTTAATAGATATCTCTTTACCTGAACCAATATTTATAGGATCACTTTTTTCATATTTTTCAGTAGCTAACACAATAGCTTCCGCACAATCTTCAACATATAAAAATTCCCTAGTCGCTTCACCAGTTCCCCATACTTCTATTGATTGTTGATTATTATTTATTGCATCAACACATTTCTTAATTAATGCAGGTATAACATGAGAACTACTTGGATCAAAATTATCTCTAGGACCATATAAGTTCACTGGTAATAAATAAATTGAGTTGTACCCATACTGTTCTCTATAAGCTTGGGATTGAACTAACATCATCTTTTTGGCTAGACCATATGGAGCGTTAGTCTCTTCAGGATACCCATTCCATATATCTTCTTCTTTAAATGGAACTGGAGTATATTTGGGATAAGCGCATATCGTACCCAGAGCAACAAACTTGTCTACACCATAGCGTCTACAGTATTCTATAAGTTGAGTCCCCATAATAATATTATCATAAAAGAATTTTCCAGGATTTTCTCTGTTAGCACCAATACCACCAACTACAGCAGCTAAATGAATCACTATATCTGGTTTTGTATCCTCTAATAATCTAATTATATTAGTTTTTTCTGTCAAGTCATATTCTTTACTTCTTGGAACAATAATTTCTTTACAATTCTTCTTTTTAAGTTCCTCTATAACATGAGATCCTAGGAATCCTGATCCTCCTGTTACAATGACTGTCTTATTATCATAAAATGCCATGCTCTTTCCTCCAATAATTTAGAATATCATTAAGACTTTCTTTAATGTTTGAGTACTTTCTTTCCCAACCTGTAGCTTTATTGAGTTTCTCATTTGACCCATACAATTTCATCATGTCATTTTTTCTATATTTATTACTGTCTATACTTATTTCAATAATACCTTTATAAGTAGATAAACTTATTAATTGCTTTAAAATCTCACTTATTTTTATTGGAATGCCACTACACACATTGTAAATTTCTCCACCCTTACCACATTTACTTAAACTGTAATAGGCTCTTACAACATCTCTTACATCAGTAAAATCTCTTTCTACATCTATATTCCCGACTGTAATAGTAGGAGCTTTCAGTCCCTTTTCAATTTCTATAATTTGCTTAGAAAAATCTGCCACGACAAACCTCGTGTCTTGACCGGGACCTATATGATTAAAAGCTCTTACCATAACATTATTAATATTAAATGAATTAAAATATAACTTACCTAATAACTCTTGGGTCATTTTAGATATTGCATATGGACTTCTCGGATTAGTATTATAATCTTCTTTTAATGGCATTCTATTAACTGGATAAATACCATATTCTTCTGATGAACCAATAAGAATAACCCTACATTGTAGTCCAGTAACCCTAACACTCTCCAGAATATTTAAAGATCCAATTATATTAGTATTAAGTGTATTCCCTATATTATCCCAAGATAGTTTAACAGAGCTTTGACCAGCTAAGTGAAAAATATAATCCGGTTTATGTAACCTAATTTTCTGCATTACATCTATCTCATCCAAGATATTTAAGTCTATCCAAGTGATATTGGGATCCTTTAAAACAACTGAGTTTTCTTTTAGCTTAGTTGCTACAATATGTAGCTCATTTTCCAATAGATGCTCCAATAAGTATTTTCCAACAAACCCAGAAGCTCCGGTAACTAATGCTTTCAACAGATTCACCTAGCCTTTTAGTTTATCCAAATCATTTTTAACCATCCGCTCTACCAAACTATCAAAACTAATCTCTCTATTCCAACCTAAAGTCGTTTCAGCTTTAGTTGGATCACCCAATAGAATATCAACTTCGGC
This sequence comes from Vallitalea okinawensis, assembly GCF_002964605.1. NCBI lineage: Bacteria > Bacillati > Bacillota > Clostridia > Lachnospirales > Vallitaleaceae > Vallitalea > Vallitalea okinawensis. Next base: position 92,876 of record NZ_PQDH01000011.1, on the reverse strand, counting down.
TGGTCTAAAAAATTGCGGGTTGACTGAAACAATAATTTTTCCTGTTGACTTGTCAATACCAATCTCTTCCACGCCTTCTCCTTGCCATTCTACATTAATATTTACAAAACTAAAAGCTTTTTCAACAAATTCTCGAACTTTATGAGTTTCACCAGTTGCTACAACATAGTCATCTGGTTCTTCTTGTTGCAACATTAACCACATGGCTCTAACATAATCTTGAGCATGACCCCAATCTCTTTTTGACTCCATATTACCAAGTTCTAATTTATCTTGTAAACCTAGTTTAATTCTCGTAACTGCATCTGTTATTTTTCGTGTAACAAACTCCTTGCCACGTCTTTCAGATTCATGATTAAATAATATACCTGAACAAGCATACATATCGTAACTTTCTTTATAGTTTTTCGTAATCCAATGCCCATATAATTTTGCTACCCCATAAGGACTTCGTGGATAAAAAGGTGTCGTTTCTTTTTGCGGAATTTCTTGAACTAACCCATATAATTCACTTGTTGAAGCCTGATAAAACTTAGCTTCAGGCTTTATTGTTCTGATTGCTTCTAAAACATTAGTAACACCTAGTGCATCAATATGTGCTGTTGCAAGTGGTTGCTCCCAGCTTGTACCAACAAATGATTGCGCTGCTAAATTATATACTTCATCTGCTTCTGATGTTTTCATTGCATTCATTACTGAGATTGGATCAGTTACATCACCGTAAATAATATTTATTTTATCTTTAATATGTTCAACATTTCCAAACTCCAGTTTACTTTTTCTTCTCATTAAACCATGAACTTCATAACCCTTTTCTAAAAGTAGTTCAGCTAGATATGACCCATCTTGACCAGTTATTCCTGTTATTAATGCCTTCTTCATCTTACATTCCTCCTATAAATACTTTAACTCTTCATCTTCTTTTAATCTTGTTAATATTTTCTTCACATCTTGAGCATTATTCTTATCACAAATTAATATTGCATCTTCGCTATCTACTACAACAACATCATTTAACCCAATTGTTGCTATTAGTTTATCATTTGCTTCAATTATACAATTATTTGTATCTAAACTTACAACTTTTCCTTTAACAACATTACCATTAATATCTTTACTATGTATTCTGTTTAAGGCTGTCCAACTTCCAACATCATCCCAACCAAAAATCCCAGGTAAAACATAAATATTTTCAGCATGTTCCATTATTCCATAATCAATAGATATGCTTTCGAATTGATTATACTCTCTATCAAGAACCTCTTTATATTCATCTGTACCTAAGGAACCTTCAATTGTTAAAAGTCTTTTATAATGGTCGGGTAAGTACTTTTTAAAATTATTAAAAATAGTTCTTACATTCCAAATAAACATACCACTATTCCATAGATATGTACCTGTTTCAACGTAATAACATGCGGTTGAATAATCTGGTTTTTCAACAAACTTATTTACCTTATAAACATTATCTCCATAAAAATGTTTATAATTGTCATCAAAATTGATATATCCATACCCAGTCTCAGGCTGATTTGGAGTTATTCCTAAAGTTACCAAATTTTCACCTCGTTCAGCTACAGATACAGCTTTCTTTAAAGTATTTATAAACTCTGATCTATTTTTTATTAAATGATCTGATGGTAATACTACCATTGTAGCATTTTTATCCTTCTTTGCAATATGTAGTGCTGCTAAACCAATACAAGGTGCTGTATTTCTCCCTACAGGCTCTACAATAATATTTTCTTTAGGTATATATGGTAATTGTTCTTTGATTGTATCAACATAAAGATCTCCTGTAGAAATATATACATTCTCAGGTTCTACAAAACCCATTAATCTTGAAAAAGTTTCTTGTAACATTGTATTCTCATTTATTAAGTTTATAAATTGTTTAGGTCGTTCTATACGTGACTTAGGCCAAAATCTTTCTCCCTTTCCTCCAGCCATAATGACTACTGCTATCATAACTATTACCTCCTTTATAATTTAGATCTATCTATACTTGATATATATTTTTATCGACTTATGAAGAATTTTAGTATAAAATATTAATATGTTAAAATTCCCTTAAAAATTATATGCTTTTTTCACATTTTTCCTTAATAATAGTATCATACTTGCGAATAATTGTAAATAAATAGCCCCATTAGGTTACATATATTTTATTACAAAATTAATTTAAAAACTGCTATAATAATAATAAAGAAAATATATGGAGGTAGCCATGAAACAGAAGTATAAGAAAAAAGTTAGGATTAATTTAATTGAACTCTTACCAGTAGTTTTATTTATTTGTCTAACACCATTTATTGTGTATTTAAAGTCCTCTGATTTCGATATGTCAATCTATGATTGGTATTCTGACACGACATCCTTTGCAGATTTTTTTACTTACTATAAAAGCGTGTTTGTAATGTCTATAACATTTATAACTCTATTTATTTACCTATATAAATCTACAACTAGTAAATACCATAAAGTTGAAAAACGCCAATATTATGCACCTTTGCTAATTTATTTTGCATTTATGATTTTATCATGGGTATTTAGCCACTATACTCGTACAGCAACTTCTGGTTATATAGAACGCTTTGAGGGCGGGCTTATTCTTACATCGTATTTATTGATGTTTTTATACATCACTCAAGTTATTGAGTCTGAGCAGCAATTAAAATGGATTATGAAATACTTTATTATATCTATTATACTGATGAATATTATTGGTTTCTTGCAATACGTACATTTAGATTATTTTCGTGTAGAGGCTATTCAGAAGTTATTAGTACCAAGTCGATTTGAGAATGGTACATTTAAGTTTGCCTATGATGAGGGAAGGGTCTATATGACTTTATATCACTCTAACTATGTTGGTTTGTACTTATCCATGATTTTTCCTATATGCTTTACATTTTTTATGTGTGAAAAGAACTGGAAACGGAAACTACTTTGGGTTTCTCTAACTCTTCTTACGCTCATTAACTTACAAGGGAGTCAATCTAGAGGCGGAATTATAGGTATCGCTTTTGCATTGGCGCTTGGTGCGATTTTCTTACGTAAAAAGATCTTTAGATACTGGAAAGTGCTAATCCCTAGTTTCCTTGTTATCATTGCCCTTTTCATTGGTTTTGACGTAATGAATAACCGATTTTTTAGTCAAAGACTTATTGATACAATTAAGCAAGTTATTGATGAACCAATTGATTATGACTTAAACGAAATAATAACACATGGTAATGAATTACATATAAACTATAAGGATCAACCACTAGATATATATTACGAAGATCACTTAAAACCTACAGATACAATTAATTATAAAGATATTAATGGTAATGTACTTGAATTAGAATTTAATGCTAATAATAACATAACCTTTTCCACACCTGAATTCCAAGTTTATGAGTTTAATTATGTTTTATATCAAGATCAAACTCATATTCAATTTCTTTTAGATGATGGGTCAACATGGCTATTCACATTTACAGACGAGGGATTTAGATATGTTAATCCATATGGAAAACAAGTGGTTCTTGAAGATATATCACATATAGGTTTTGAAGGTAAAGAACGCACAGGTTCTGCTAGAGGTTACATATGGTCCAGATCCATTCCTCTTTTAAAAGATACTTTATTCATTGGTTATGGACCAGACTGCTATATTTATGAATTTCCACAAAATGATTATGTTGGTAAATACAACGCTTATCATACAGCCAATATGATCGTTGATAAACCACATAATATCTATCTTCAGATAGCTATTAATACTGGTATTATCAGTTTGCTAGCTATGATAGCCTTCTGGGGTATGTACATTTTTAGTAGCATTAAACTGTACTTCAAGAATGATCTAAATGATTATTTATCCATTTTAGGTCTAGCCTTATTCTTAAGCGTATGTGGTTATTTAGGTGCTGGTTTCTTTAATGATACCAATGTATCCATAAGCCCTATCTATTGGGGAATAATCGGTTTAGGTTTTGTCGTTAATCAACTTAATAAAGATAAATTGAAAGGTTAATAGGGGCTCTCCCTACTAACCTTTTTCTTTTGTTTTTGTTCTATTATGCTTCTAAACCTCTATTAGCATAATCAAGCACTACCTCTTGTAATGCTCCTTTGCCATATGTTAATCCTGCATAGACTTTCTGACTATTTATCATTATAGATTCAGAATCATTATCTACTTCTAACTCACAAGCTTCTATGAACCCTTTTTGGATAATCTTTAGTATTTTTTCTGCACCTTCAATAACTTTCTTATCCATGCTGATAGATGCCTGTACCAATAATTTATGTAAGTATAGATATAGACTTAATAAATCGTAGGATATCTCATAAGACATATCCAATGTATTCATTAAATAATTCAATATCTTTTGGGTGTGTCTAACTTTCTTTTTATAATTGGCTAGATCTTTCTTTTCTAGATAGTCTTTTAATTCATCAATAGCACTTACGAGAATTTCATAGGTAATAAGCAATAACTGCTCTTGGTTGGCCTGACTGATTCGCAAAGTCCACTCTTTGATCTGACTCATCTATGATCACCTACCCTCTCAATAATTGTAGTACTTGTTCTGGCAACTGATTTGCTTGTGCAATCATGGATACACCTGATTGAGAAATAACGTTAAGCTGTGTATAGTTAGCCATTTCAACTGCCATATCAACATCAACAATTCGGGATAGGGATGCTGTCATGTTTTCTGTAGCCGTTGATAGGTTATTGATGGTATATTCTAATCTATTTTGGTAGGCACCTAATTGGGCACGAACCAAAGAAACAGTGTTTATAGCCTCGTCAACTGCTTCTAATGCTTCATTTGCATTCTCTGCAGTCTGTACATTTAAAGTATCTATCCCTAATGCTTCTGGCGACATATTTGGAATACGTACTTCCATACTTTGCCCTTCATTTGCTCCAATCTGAATATCAAGTGGACCTGTTTCGAGAATATCAATTGCGACTGGGACACCTGTTGGTGTACTTACGCCATTATTCTCTACAACAAGTTTAAATCCATCAGGTCCTCTAAATTCAATAATATTACCTCTACAAATAGGTGTTGTTCCAGCTGGAAAACCAGAGTCTATAGTTACTGATACATCACTACCATTGGATGTACTTGTTGGGGTACTAAGTCCTAGCGCTGTTAATACTTGCGCTTCTCCTGTGATGGTAAATGGATCATTTCCATATTCATCATTTGTTAATAGGATGGTTGAACTATTGGCTAGAGGAGTTGTACTTGCAGTCACTGAAAAACCTGCTACATCTCCTGCTTGGTTAAGTTTATCCAATACATCTTCTGGCGTGTCACCTGTTTCTATCACAACATCAACACCATTAATATTCAAGGTACCTGCTGCACTAGCATCTACTACACCAGCTGTGAAAAGTCCTGTAATAGCCGCTCCTTGGATATCTGATTTTGTAGCAGCAACTACCTCAAAACTATAACTGCCAGGATCAACAGTATCAGACAATGTTACAACATCTGCGATATCCTTATCCTCTGAAAAAGTTACACGATCTAAATCACCATTTAACAGTTTCATTTCGTTAAACTCAACATCATTTGATACTCTTTCTATTTCTTCTGCCAATTGATCAATTTCTTTTTGTACTGCATCACGATCTTCTGGGGCTAATGTACCATTAGAAGCTTGTACGGCTAATTCTCTCATCCGTTGTAACATAGCTTCTACCTCATTTAATGCACCTTCCGCTGTCTGGATAAGGGATATACCATCATTAGAGTTCCTGTTAGCTTGTTCTAAGCCTCTTATCTGAGCATCAAGCTTATTGGATATAGCTAAACCTGCTGCATCATCTGCTGCACGATTAATCCGCTTACCTGAAGATAGTTTCTCTAAGGATTTTTCCAACGCTGAGTTGGTTTTATTGTATTGAAACAATGATTGTAGAGCAGGTATATTATGGTTAATCCTCATTTTTTCACCTCATTTTTTTCTCGTCACTCTATTATTCTTCTATTATTTTTATCGACCTTTTCTGATTTTTGATTAAGCTGTCCTTTATATTGATCAGCTCTTTCAATAAATTGCACTAATTGAACTGTTAGATCTTTTACTCCTTGTGGTAAATCCTTTTTAGCCATAGTTTCGGTTACCTCCTAAACAAGTACTTCAATATTAGAAGAGGTATTTAGTCTCACTGAATTTACTTCATCTGGATCTGTTAACTCTTCCTCTTTAAATTCTGATTGCTTTAATTTAAGGCCAGCTTTCTCAACAACCTCTTCAAGGTCACGTTCAAATACTTTCAATATTTCTTCCCCTTCTTCTTGATCAGTGGTTAGGGTTACATCAACTTCATCGTTATTAATTGTAAAGTGACCTTTAACTAATCCTAGATTGTTAGTCTTGATTGCTAAAGCTGCTGTAAAGTTATTATTTAATCCATTATTTATACCACTTTGACCATCATTTAGGACGTAAATATTAAGACTCGATATAGCACCATTGAAGACCATTGGAATTTGATAGACATCTTCTACTTCCTGTAATCGCTTCTGTAATTTACTCATTCTTTGTATTTCAGATACTTGATCCATCATGATAGCTTTTCGTTCCATATCGTTATATATTAATTGCTCCTTTAAGTCATTAGATAGGTCATTGATCTCATCCAGTAAATCTTGAGAGCTTTTCTCCTCTTGAAAAGCTTGTAGATTTCCTTCTAATGGTGATAGTATGGGAAAACCCATCTCTTGATTGAGCTCTTGTAGCGTATCCGCTAATTGATGGGGATTACGCAGCATTTTCTTTAATGTAGAGAAATTTTCAATGCTAGGTGTAATACTGGCTGTAATCAACCGTTGTATAGTACTATGATCAATCTTCTCTAAGTTTCTCAGATTAGTTTCCACATAAACTTGATTATCTTTAATTAATTCTAGAGATATTTCCTCCATTAATTGCTTAATTTCTTCTTCAGTTATATAGTGTTCAGTTAAGTTATTATTTGATACATCAAGTCCTTCTGACAGTAAATCATTTGCCCTTTCTTGATTAGCTTCAAAACTCATTAACGCTTCATCTAAGGCACTTCTTATGTTCTTATTATCTTGAATACGCTCTTCTACAACACCGAAGTTATTATCGATATTTATATCTATTTGTCCAGAACTACCTTTTGTCTTCTTTATATGTTTGGATGCCTCAAGAAGATTTTCAAGTGTTACATCAAGACCTTCTCGCATTAATAGACTGGCTGCTTGTCCTTGGTTCTCATCAATGGTATGTAGCATTCGATAAATAGCAATAACACCTTGTCGTTCTTCAGTACTCATCTCTTGCTCTTGATCCATCCTGGCTATAATTGCAGCAACTTTATCTTGTATATTGTCACCATAAGTATCATTAAAATTATCAATATAAGCATTGACTTCATCAACATGCATTGTCATCGGGTCTTGACCATCCTTTAGCAAACTGGCCGCAATAGTTGGATGTAGTCGATCAATTAACTTTTGAACTTTTGAATCTAACATCATAGCATTATTCATATTTTCTTGAGTAACATCAATCTCATTCTTAATCAGAGCCGCTGCTATACGAATTGTTTCCTCTGTTACTTCTATATTATTAAATTCTAATAGCTCAGGTATCTGATTTTGAATACGATGAAAACCATCTCCAAGACTTCTATCTACTCTAGTACCTAAGGCATCATATGATCTTTCAGCAGCTTTAGCTATTGCTTCCTGCATACCTTCTAGTGTAAAATCTACCTCTCTCTGTTGAACAGCATTGATACAAGTTTCCATACTGTTTTTTATAGCTTTTATAGCTGTGTATAGTTCTTGCATTTTACTAACGTTTTCTTCAGATATTTTTGCTGAAGCAACTTCTAACCCAGCTTTAAGACTTATTTGCTCCTGCTCTTTCATTAAATCAACTAATTCTTGTAGGGGCTTTGTATCGATTTTTATTCCCTGTCTATTCAAACGTTCTGCTACGTCATAGGTCATTTGTAATCGAATTTCATTAAGCTGGCGTTCATATTGAATTGTCTTTCCTGTCTCATCTGTTGCTAATGAAATGGTATCCCCTTCACTTTGACTTACCTTTATTAAATTCTGTAGATTAACAGGTTGATTCTGTTCTAATAGGGTACTGATATGTTCACGGTTTAAGCTTGGTAATTCCTGCAATACATTATTTAATTCTTCTTTAGTCATTGGTTGGGATTTTTCCAAATCGAATATATTCAAATCCATTGCTTTCTCGCCATCTTTAATCTTCGTAGCTGCTGCCTGAATAATAACATCTCTGTTTTTCTCAATATATTGTTGTATATCTTTTAGTTGTTCATATGCTTCAAAATTTTCTTTTGTAAGTGGTATTTCTTTGCTTAACATTTTTTTTGCTACATTAAGGGATTCTTGTTGATTCTCATTTATATCTATATCAATTTTATTTAGATAATCGACGATTTGTTGATCACTTAGGGCTGTTTCTATGTACCTTCTACTCTCAGGCGTATACATAGCCTTATAGATGTTATTAACAGTTGTAGAATTTTCACTTCTTAATAAAGTATATATATTTGATTCATTAACATTTTTAATGGTTTCTAATTGATCGAGAAATGCTGTCATCTCTTTAAGATTTTTCTCTGTTATAATTATATCTTCTGTCGCTAAACCTTTGGCTGCCTCTTTTAAACGTTCTTTATCTGAAAAGAATTCTTCATACTGTTTTACTTCACTTTCTATATATGCTTCTACATCCCCAGCAGATATATATTCTACACCACCATGATTTTTTATAAATTGGTGCATCATATCGACAGATAGTTTACGAATATCAAAACCATACATTTTCATTGCTTCGATATCCTCTCTAGATGTCGTTCTCAGAAGCTCATCCATGGCTTCATTAATCTTCTTAGTATAATTATGTATGGTTAACTGCCCATCATCCGATGTTTCCTCTTCATTTATGGTACTTACTTGTTGTTTCATTCTATCAAGACCTTTTGTAGCCTCCAAATCTCCCACAACTTCTTTATTGCTATAAATAAATTGCCAACCTGAATCCGTTTTATTTACGTCAAAGCTTATGGCTTCTCCCACTTCTTCTTTAATAGAGATATCAGTAGGTATCGTCATTTGCTGTCCATCGAAATCCACTTGGACTTGGTTAGTAGACTTACTTAATAGTGTCCCTGAGATACTCATACCGTCCTTCAGTAATGTTTCATTTGCTGTATATGTTGAATTGTTTTGTATTCTTTGGTTCAGTGATATCGTTAACATGAACTCACCTTCTTACTTATAATTTAACTCTGATACACAATATCATTACATCTATTTATTATGTCGTCATAATATTAGCTATGTATTAGAAAAAGCGAAGGTAGCCCTTCGCTTTTTTGCAAATAATCTTCATAAAAAGTGGATGTATTTGTATGTAATTAAATTAAGCTTAAGTGACTGAAACCTCCGTTGGCTTCGTAGTGTAAAACAATTTTCCCTTGCACCTCAAGTTGTACAGCTACACTTATTGCCTTTTTTTCATCTATACCAAGTTTACGCGCTATATCTTTATGAGTAAATTGGATATGTTTATAATTGGTCCTTGCATACTCTTCATCTATAAGCTTAGATAATGAATCCATAATATTCTCCATGTAACCACCCCTTTACAAACATCCACTACTATATTATAACATATATAGCACATTGTATACAATAATATAAAACTTAGTGTCTCTATCTATTAGCGACAATGATATTTTCAGAATTATACCCCTGTTTATAAGCCATATCATTCACTAAGAATTATACATCTGTATTATCACTAATTACAACCCACTAAAACATTGTATCATATTGTATTGTTTAGCTATTTATAGTAAAATACTATATGTTACTCTTAAATTGTAATGTACTGTTATAATTTAAGCATATAGCATTCAATAGACATGGAGGGGTACAAATGAAAAAATTATTAAGTTGGGTTCTAATACTAGTAATTCTTACTGGACACATCTCAACTGTAAATGCTTCTACCGACTCATTAAGTGACATTAATGATCACTGGGCTGAGGATACCATTAAAACTTGGTATTCTTTGAATGTGGTTACTGGTGATCCACATAGTTTATTTTATCCAGATGAACCTATTACTCGTGCTGAATTCATAGCTATCATTAATAATCTATTGGGTTATACAGATGTTAGTTCACAACAATTTAATGATGTTAATCCAACCACTTGGTATGCTGAAGAAATGTTAAAAGCTAGAAGTGCAGGATATCTCACTGGCTATGATGGTAACTTAGCAAAGCCTGAAAATCCAATAACTAGACAGGATGCATGTGTTATTTTGCATAATGCCTTTAAATTAGATGATAGTTTTACAGAACTTTTATCTTTTTCTGATCAAGAAAAAATTAGTTACATATGCACTTAATTCTGTTAGTACTTTAGTTAATGCTGAGGGTATAAATGGCTATCCTGATAATACTTTTAGACCTAAAAGTCCAATTACTAAAGCAGAAACATTAACTATTGTTGATAATCTTATTGGTACTTATATTAATGAACCAGGAGAATATATTCTATCAGATAATAATCAAGGTGTTGTTATTATAAATAACGAAAATGTTACCTTAATGGATTCTAATACTTCCAATAATGTCTTCATAACACAATCTGTGGGTGAAGGCGATGTTGAATTAAATAACAGCACGATAGAAGGTTCGGTATTTGTGGAAGGTGGGGGTATAAACAGTATTAAATTTATAGACTGTAATATTTCCTCTGTAATTACTGGTAAAAAGAACAGTACAGTTAGAATAGTAGCTGATGGTAATACTAATATTAAAGATACTAATATTACTTCAAGCACTATACTCGATAACAAATCTATAGATGGATTCGAATATATTTCTATTGATATACAAGTAAATAATAGTGAAGAAATTGAGCTTATTGGTAGCTTTAGTAATGTTTTAGTTCACTCACCAGCTAACATTAAACTAGGAGACAAGACAAGTGTTAGTAATATGACTGTAGTAAGTGATGAAAACACTCTCATTCATATGAATGAGTCCGCTCTAATTGCTTCTCTACAATTAGATGGTCAGGCCAAAATAACTGGTTCAGGTAAGATCAAAGGTGCTGTTATTAATGCAGAAAATGTTGTCATTGAAGCGGATATTAATCATGTAACCGTATCAAAAGATGTTACTACTGTACCTCTAATTAACGGTGAATCCTATAAAGAAGAATTAGTAGAAAAGAATAGTAGCGCACCTAGTGGTAATGGTGGGGGTAGTAATAATAATGACAGTAATGATAGCACTAATGACTATGATAAAGAAGAGTTCTATTCCAATGACTATTTTACATTATACAGTAGTCTCCCGCTAAAGGATGATAAACTTCCTGTTGATAGTACGATTATAGTAGAGGTTAAGGATGGATACGGAATTCTAATAAAAAATATGGATTTACCATTAGAAGTTTTTGAACCAAACTATGACTACTATATTGGTACTGATAGTGAAATTAATTTTTTGGACTATTATACTGATTATGTATATTCTTTTTACATCCAACCAAAAAACAATGCTACTGACTCAACTGGCTTAAAGTATAATACAGAATATACAATACGCTTCTATTCCATGATCATTGTTGATAATTACAGTAATGAATATATTAGCTTCGCTGACGCTATAACAATTTTTACAGAAAATTGTACTGAAACCCAGGACCCACTCGCACTTGGTCCAATATCAGACATTAAAATCTTCTTTAATGATGATCCTCATTTGATTACAGATAATTTTAACTCTCTTTTATTAAATAGTTTTATATATAGTCCACAAAATAATGATATTAATTTTTATACAACATCATCAAATCCTGATGTTGTACAAAGTACTATAGATAATTATTGGGATTACTGGTCATTTTTAGACCTTGTTAGTTATGATATAGGTTATTCAACTATACAAATAACAGCAGAAAGCAGTGTAGGATCTTATACTGATGAATTTGTCATCACACCTCTCAACCCTCCTGTTCATTTTGAGTACATCTATAAATTGGAAGGTCCAGATTATATAGAATTGACATTAGATGAAGATTATGTAACCTCAATTCAAAATCTTGAACAATCAATATCACTACATGAATGGCATACTTATGAAGAAGATTTTATAATTGAAGAGATAGATACACATACTTATGCTATATATCTACTTGATAATAATGGTATAAAGATGGATTTTGATAAACGAGAAGATTATGAGATTAAATTTTCAGTCTTATATAGTGGAAAAAAGTCAAATGAGATTCTTAATCCTCTTATCAAATTTAAGTTTGATCCTAGAGATTATATACCTAATTCTCCTATAACCGTTAAACAAGAGCTTCCTGTCTCAACCTCCTGTCAAAATGTAACACTTAATCTTAATGACTATTTTGCAGATGAGGATGGTGATAGAATATACTACTCTATAGATACTGACAGCGATATATTAAATATTATTACTGTGGAAAATGATATTTATACTATTGAGTTAAAAGCAAATGTCGTCACAAGTAGCACTGCTACTGTTACAATTGAAGCAAATAATCGTTATCAACAAAAAGCAACTAGTTATTCTTTTATTATAACCGTGACTGATGAAAGTACTTTTGCTATAATCCCCTCACTAGGCGTTGATTTGTTAATAGATCAAAATTACTGCGATTATTGGGTAAATGCGATAAATACTTATGAAATCGATATATATCTTAATGATAAAATAAACGTTGCTCCAGATGATTTTACCTTGTGGTATGATATTAATGACGATCTTTCTATCCTTAAAGAACTTAATATCAACACTAACTATACCTACGAAAATGACCATACTATTGTAGAGATAGAACTTAATGATGATTTACTAGATTATAGAGGTAAATATGCTGGTCATGATGTCTATGTACAAATAGGTAAAGAAACCTCTTCTGGTATTGTGATTGAATCAGAAAATGAATACGGTGAAAAACTTAGATCCTATACAGGTACTGAGTTACTAGTTAAAGACTTTATCCTACCTAAATTTGATGATGATGCAACTGAAGATTATATTATAGATATAGATGATGAAGGTAATGAAGTTCAACAAAAAGACGAAGTCGTTATTACAACAACTGGTACTACAGTAGAATATGTGCTTGTCTTCACTGAAGCAGTTGCTTTAAGTGATAACATCTTAGGGCAGACTGATTTTAGAGTTGAGTTTGATAATGAGTATTTAAAACCTGGTGTCGATTACACTATATCGATTGTTGAAGGTAATGTTGTAATCGGAATAATTATTCCGGATAATGCAGAACTAGATGATTATGAAGGTCGATATTACATCGAACTATCAGAAGCTCAATACTTAACAGATACGACTGGTCATAACTATGTTGAGGATTTTGAATTCGATTTTGATATTGAAATACAAGATTAAAAGACTAATAAAAAAATCGACCTAGGTCGATTTTTATTTTTTATAAATATACTCCAATTGAGGGAACCAAATCTCAATTTCTCTTTTGACGCTATCTTTACAATCGGATGCATGAACGATATTACGAGTTGTGGAATTGGAGAAATCACCACGTATTGTTCCTGGTAATGCTTCTTTAGGGTCTTTATTACCATGAATTCTTCTCACTAGCTCAATAGCATTTTCTCCTTCAACTACCATGACAAAAATAACACCTTCAAGGAAATAATTTACGAGATCTTCATAGAAAGGTTTGCCTTTATGTTCAATATAATGCTCTTCTATGGTTTCTCTTTCAGCCATCATTAACTTACCAGCAATAATATGAAATCCTTTTTGCTCATAACGGGTTATAACTTGTCCTATTAATCCCCTCTTAACACCATCCGGTTTGATAATGACTAGTGTTTGTTCTATCGCCATAGAAATACCTCCTTCAAAAACTGTAACTATATAACTCAACAAGAATGGCTTTTATTTTTCTATTATAACAGATTTTGAAGGCTATTATGTAGTATTGTATATGATTATTTTATAAACCAGCAACTATTTTGGATTTCTGTTTATCAGTTGTATCCATATAGTACTCATAATAAGGCTCACTTTTGAAATCCATTTTATTGAGTACAGCTCCTAATATTCGAACTTGAGCCATACTTAAACTGTTGACAGCTTTCTTAGCTACGTGCTTATTGGATTTTTTAGAAGATAGTACTAGTAATACCCCATCTGCATTTTTAGCTGCTAAAACTGAATCTGTGGCAGCTAATACTGGCGGTGTATCAATAATGATATAATTATAGCATTTCTTAAAAGTCACTAGTAATTCTTTAAAATGGTCTGAATGAAGTATTTCAGATGGGTTAGGAGGGATAACACCAGAGGTAATGACATCAAAACCTTCAATCTCCACATCTTTATGAATCACTTCGTGTATATCATCATTATTCACAATAATATTCGTTAACCCTTTATGATTACTTAAATTGAGACGTTTATTTATACTTGGCTTTCTTAAATCACAATCAAGCAAAAGGACCGAGAAATTGTCTGCGACCAAAGTTTTTGCTAAATTAATAGCTGTTGTAGATTTTCCATCGCTTTTTTCTGGACTTGTAACAACTATTACCTTTACTTCTTCAGAGGATGAGAAATAGATATTGGTTCTTAACATGCGATACTGTTCTCTAATCAATGCTTCACTTAAGTACTTTTTCATAATATTCCTCACTTTATTTACTTTTATTTACAATTATATTAATATTATACATTATAGATGGATACATTTCAATAGTTGTCCACCTAAACTTACTATTTATAAAACATTGTAATAATTAGTAATATATTACCTAAAAAAAGTGATGGAATTGTGATGTTTTCTTTTTAAAATAGAAAAAAACAGCAAATAAATTTGCTGTTTTTAATATTAATTCTATGCTTCTTCTCCATAATAATTGTAGTAACTGTAATACTTATAGCCTGTATTGGACTTATCTACCTTCGTTAATACAGTTCCGATTATTTTTGCACCAACATTATCAAGTAATTCTTTAGCTCTCTTTGCTGCATGAATATTGGATTGAGCGGAGGCTAGTGTTAAAATGACGCCATCTGCTTCCGGTCCAATAACTGCAGCATCTGTAACTTGTCCCACTGGCGGTGCATCAATCAATATGTAGTCATACTCCTCTTTTAACTTTTTAAGAAACTGGAGCATTTTTTGTGACCCTAGCAGTTCAGCTGGATTTGGAGGTAAGGGTCCTGAAGTAACGATATGTATATTAGAATCTCCTTGAAAGATCTTTCTTATATTTTCGAATGGTAACCCATCCACCAGCATATTGGTAATACCTTGTTCATTATCTACTTTAAAGTACTTATGAACACGCGGCTTTCTGAGATCACAATCTAGAATTAAAACTTTATGCCCATCCTTTGCTATTGTTAAGGCTAAGTTTCCTCCTGTCGTTGTTTTTCCTTCGCCTTTATCAGGACTAGTTACAACAATTGTCTGTATCCGCTTATCGGTATGACAGTAATAGAGATTTGTTCTTAACATACGATATGCTTCTGTAATAGGTGATTTAGGGTTGTTGTAAGCAATTAAGTTCTTTGAAACCATTATCGTCGTTCCTCCCCTTCGAATGTCGGTATAGTACCTAAAACATTTAAACCAAGTACTTTTTCTACATCTTCTGGTGTCTTAATCGTATTATCTAAGAATTCAATCAAGAATATAATGAATACACCTAGCATAATACCCAAAATTGCACTGATGGCTATATTCATTAACTTATTAGGCTTTACAGGAAACATGGGTACTTCTGCTTCATCTATAACTTGTATATTATCAACCTTAACGATATCTTTTGCTTTTTGTATTAACACTTCGGCTAACTTATTAACAATATCCGTCACTAACTCTGGATCGGGATCTTCATAGGTAATCTTAAAAATCCTTGTATCTGGTATACTTGTAACCTGGACTTTATCTTGAAATCCACTGACGCTGTCGTCTAAATCAAGCTCACGTATAACTTCCTTAGCTACAGTTCTTGACTTAGCAATTTCACGATAGTCACCTACCAGCTTTGAGTTAATATTTAGCATCTCTGAACTAAGTCCAAGAATTTCTTCTGATAGACCAGATCCCTCCGTTCCTACAAATAGCGTTGTATGCACAGAGTATACTGGTTCTAATACAAAAAAAGTAATAAGTCCTGTTGCCGTTACTGCTAACACAGTGGTGATGAGTATAATCCACCATCTTTTCAAGATAGCATGAAAAATTTCCTTCAAGTCAATTTCATTGTACTCTTGATCCATTGTAAACCTCCTTGTATTTAGAAAATGCTCCCACAATAAGCCATGAATCTTTGTACTAAATTCTTTGGCCTAATTGCTTTGGGTTGAACATCTGATATAACACCATTGTTGATAACTGCCATAGCATTGGTATAGCATAGTGTATTAGCTTTCTCTTCACCAACTAAGTCACATAACATGTTATAGGCTTTTTGTATAAAAGGTGCCCTTTTTAGTGGTGAATGGCTATCTGTTGCAACAAAATGGACCATGTCGTGTTGAACCAAGGTAATTGCTCTTTCTTGTACCTTCGATCCTGATAACCCTGTAAGTGATCCCGCATTAACTTGTATATAGTAACCCTTTTCTATCCATTCTCTAACCAAGTTCATATCCTTTTCAATTTGTCCGTAACGTTCCACATGGGCGATAATGATCTTATACCCTTTAACGCTTAGATTAAATAGGATATTTTCAAATTGATCGGACCAAGAACTAAAAGGAAACTCTAATAAAACATAATTAGAATCTGCTAATGTCTTGGCTTCGTCATCTTCTAAAGCCTTAACTAATTTATAATCTATACTTAACTCATTTCCTAAATAGATAGCTATATCTATCTTATGTTCAGCTATTAACTCTTTAACTTCCTCATATCTTTCTACTAAATCCTTTGCATTATAACTGTTATAGCCTTGTATATAATGGGGGGTAGCTATAATAGCTTTTATACCTTCTTGTTCTGCTATTCTTAACATTTTAAGGGTATCTTCCGATGATCTAGCACCGTCATCAATACCATATAATATATGACTATGTATGTCGACCATAGCATCCTCCCTTAATCTTCTTCACTTAAAAGATGAATATATTTATTAATAAGTTCTTTCATTGTTTCATATTCCTGATCAGTTAAATGATTATGCAGATAAGTGATCATTTCTTCCTCTTCTCTTTCGGTTAGACCATTATCATATAATCCTAATAAATAATCCTGATCCACTTTACTTAAAAGAGCTTCACCTGTTGCTTCATCTACATCATCTACTTCATCACCATATTTTTCTCTGTATTCATTGACAATATCTTCGCTACTTTCACCAGCTTCTTCATTTACCACATCTTCAACAGCATTATCATCAAATACGTCATCATCGTTTTCTTTCTCCATTAACGTAACTTCTTCATCCTTTGCTTCTTCTGAATCAGCCACATTTCCTTGTGCATTATCTTCTTCTAAATTTACTAGTGTTTGGTCTTTGACCTCTATATCGGCATTATTATTATCTTCATTAACCTGTTTTACTTCATTTGAATTATCTATATATGTTCCTTTAACTTCAGAAATTTCCTTTTTTACTTCGCCTTCTTCAACTTGAGCTATCTGTTCCTCTAACTTTTCTTCTGGGTCTTCTTGAAGTCTAATCTCCTGATCTTTTACTTCACTATCTATTTTATCCCCGACTTGATCATCCTTCAAAGTCAACTCTTCACGGCTGGTATAATAATTGCTTTGGCTACATCCACTAAGTATAAGAACAACTATGATTAGATAAGCTACTATACTTCTTTTCATGATTCACCTCTGTCAGTTAATATGAATACTTAGAAGACTAGACAGGAATTCCTACCTAGTCTTCTTTTTTAATTATTTATCAAGGATATTGTAAATCATCATAGCTGCTTCAGCACGAGTTGCAGTTTCTGTTGGATGGAAGTTTCCATCTGTATAACCATGTATAATCTCTTCATCAACAACTAAACTAACTGGTGTTTTAGCCCAAGAAGCAATCTTTGTTTGATCGCCGAATACTTTATAAGCATCTTGATCAAAACTATCGTAACCTCTCATACCAAGTACATTAGCCATAATAACAGCCATCTCTTGACGTGTAATATTACTATTAGGAGCAAAGCCCCCATCATTACCTTGAATCAAACCATTTTCATATGCAGCTGCTACAGCTTCTGCATACCAATCGCTAGTATCCA
Organism: Vallitalea okinawensis; assembly: GCF_002964605.1. Classification (NCBI taxonomy): domain Bacteria; kingdom Bacillati; phylum Bacillota; class Clostridia; order Lachnospirales; family Vallitaleaceae; genus Vallitalea; species Vallitalea okinawensis. The sequence goes on along the minus strand of NZ_PQDH01000011.1, from coordinate 74,542 downwards.
CATCAGTAAATGGTAAAGTCTCCACGTTACCTTCTAACTTATAAGTTCTTGTAATAAGAGCAACAAATTCAGCTTTTGTAATGTTACTCATTGGATCAAATTTACCTTCACCTTTACCACCGATAATATCTTTACCAGCTAAAGCCATTACAGCCTCATTTGCCCATGCAACTCCACTCATATCATTAAATGTCTTTACTGTAAATTTAGCAAAGTATTTACTAAAGTGACTAGTCTCAAATACAGCTAGACCTGATTCTTCATCATAGTAACCACCAACTAATACAGTGGAACCATCGTCTAACAATTGATAAACTGTAATAGCTTTAGGATTTTGATTATTTCCTAATTCAAAAGGTATACCAACAGTCATTGGTGCGTTGAATGAGCTAACCTTTTTATCACCAGAATTCAAGTTTAAATCCACAACAATTTGGTTAGTTGTATCACTTACAACTTCAGCTGTAAATGTAAATCCTGATTCAGCAACGTCTGCTGGCAATGTATTTGCATCAACTTCAATTGTTCCACTTGTTGTATTTAATTTCACTACATCAACTTTCTCAAATACTTGATTAAGAGATGGTAAAGTTGCTTTTGCATCTGAATTAACTGTAATAACAACTTCTAGCTCATCATTAACTAGATCACTCTTACTTAATTTATCAGCTGCATTTTCTACTTTGTCTGCAGTATTTAATAATGTACTTTCTGCAATAGTTCCAGATGATGACTCAACAGTACCTGTAGCTTCTACAGCTTTTTGAGCAACCTCTGTAGCTGCATCTTCTAAATCATCAGACTCAACAACATCTGCAATCTTTTCAACATTCTCAAGGAACTTTTCTGCAGTAGCAGTTGCTTCTGTTGGATCTAATTTACTAACCACTGCTGCCATCTCTTGTACTGTATTAGTAACATCCTCTACTAATTCTTTAGCAGATTCACTATCTACTTCACTTGCAATGCTGGCAATTTTATCAATCGTGTCACTAACTGCATCTACAGCTTTTTTAGCTGCAGCAGGTGATTCAACTAAATTTACAACTTCTTCAATAGCATCAAGAACTTTCCCTACAGATTCTACAACTTCTTCATCCTCTTGCTCGCTAGGATCAATACTTTCAACTGAATCTACTGAACTATCTATAACTTCATTAGCATCTTGTTCACTATTGGCTTCTTCAGCTTTATCACCTATGTCTGATGGTTCAATAGGTTCAACAGGATCATTATTAGAACCACCACCTGAACTTGATCCACCACCTGAAGAAGTGTATTTAATAATATCACAAACGTCATCTAAATATGTGACTATTGCTGCTTTATCATTACTTGATAAATTGTTATTAAAATAAGTCTCTGCTACTCCTACTGCCTCAAGTACAGGTTCAATACTTTCAATAGCATCATCATTCATATCGTTAAAAGCATTAATAAGTTTCATTACTTCTGCCTCATCAAATTTCAAGATCTTTGAGCTCTTATTATAGGATGCTACCTTCATTTCAAGTGATCCTACAGCATTAATATAACCAAAAACCTTTCCCATATTTTCGAATCCAGCTAATAATTTGTCAAGGTCCAGTCCTGCATCAACCAATGCATCTTCAAACTCATCGAGTCTGATACCTAAAGCATTTTTAAATGCTACTTTATTATCTGTTTCAAGATAATCCTTTAGGTTCTGTACATCATATTCTCCTTCTTCTCCTTCAACAAAACTGATGAATTCTTGTAAAGCATCTGCTGTAGCTCCAAAAGATTCTAATCTTTCTTGTTGATAACCTGCTAATGCGCCAAACATAAGTTTATACATTTCAGCAATTTGATCAGCATCATCTGCATCATGGTAAAGATCTATAAGTTCAGTTACATATGTAGGATAATCACCATATAAATCAAACACACCATCAACAAATGGATCTAATAGGCTTTCACTTTGTGCAGCAAATACATTGGTGAAACTAGATAATACCAAAGCAAAAACTAACGTTAAACTAATAATCCTTTTCTTCATCATTTGCCTCCTTCTTTCTTTATATTTTTTATTTATATATGAACACCCTGGAGTAGAATGTCATATCCATCATCCATTTACCAAAAACTACATTCATAGTATTAATTATCTTATTTAACATCTTTTCTGTCAACTGTTTAATATTATTTTTTTATGTACCATTTCTATAAAACCTTCTATTTATTAACTTTACTGTTTTTTCTCCCCTTTTTTTTGATAACTTAGTATCTGCTAATACTGATATTCCTACAGCAATTGCCTAATAATGCACTTCATCTGATACAGCATAAAGGATACAAATCAATAAAGCTTTAGATTTATATCTGACTACATCACTTTTCCTTACATGATTCATTGCCAAAACATCAAGTACTAAATATGCAGAAATTAAGTATTTTTTTCTGATTGTTTATATTAAAATCCGCCTTAGGGCGAACTTTCTTAACCGTCTCTACGATCACCTTTTTTACTCCCTTACTCAGCTTACAGATTGAGTGGCAGGTTGGGATCATAGATGAAATATGAGTAGTATCCAAATTATGATAATAGTCCAAGATATTAATCACTTATATCTTACACTTCACTAACTATAATTTCATCAAGCTCTATACCCTCACTTTCTTCTTTAACAGTCTTTGAAAGATACTTCAAAAACTCATCTGTTAAATCTTCACATCTCAATGCAAACTCAACAGTGGCTTCCAAGAATCCTAATTTATTTCCTACATCGTATCTTTTCCCTTCAAAATTATAAGCATACATAGCTTCTCTTTGGGCTAAATCATTTAAAGCATCTGTTAATTGAATCTCTTCACCTTTACCAGGTGTTATATGCTCTAAGATTTCAAATATAACAGGGTTTATGATGTATCTTCCAAGGATAGCTACATTAGAAGGTGCTTCTTCTTTTGATGGTTTTTCAACTAATCCTTTTACCTTATATACACTGTCTTCAATATGTTTACCATCAACAATACCGTACTTACTTACATCTGCATCAGCTACTTCTTGTACTCCTAATATAGATGTCTTGTACTCGTCATATGCATCAATCATCTGCTTAAGGCAAGGCTTGGATGGATTATGTACAATATCATCGCCCAATAAAACAGCGAATGGTTCGTTACCTATAAATGATTTTGCACAATGGATCGCATGACCAAGTCCTTTAGGTTCTTTTTGACGGATATAGTGAATGTTGACCATATTAGATATTTTTCTTACTTCAGTAAGCATATCATCTTTTCCTTTTTTCTCAAGCTCAAGCTCTAACTCAATACTGCGGTCAAAATGATCTTCGATGCTTTTTTTGTTGCGACCTGTAATAATTAAAATCTCTTCTATTCCTGAATCTACTGCCTCTTCAACAATATATTGTAATGTTGGTTTATCAACAATTGGTAACATCTCTTTTGGCTGAGCCTTAGTTGCAGGTAAAAATCTAGTACCAAGACCTGCAGCTGGTATTATGGCTTTTCTTACTTTCATTTTGATTCCCCCTCGTCAATAATTAATCTATATAGATATCTACTATTATTTAACCCCGTAATACTTCACATACCAATCAGCAAATCTCTGCAATCCTTCTTCTATACCTATAGAAGGCTTAAACCCTACAACTTCTTGAAGCTTATCTGTTGATGCATAGGTCGCTGGTACGTCACCCGCTTTAAGTGACTCAAATAATTTGTCAAATTCTACTTTTCTACCTAATGCGTTACTTAGTGCTTTCTCTAATGTCCGTATGAAAGTCATTAGCTTTTCAGGACTGTTATTTCCTATGTTAAATACTCTATGATGCACACTTTTTTCTCCTCTTTCTTCAATGATTATACTTGGTGGATTGCTAAGAAGTCTTTCAATTCCTTCTACGATATCGTCTACATAAGTAAAATCTCTATACAAATCATTTTTAAAATCACCATTATTAAATATCTTTATAGGTTCTCCTTTAAAGTGTTTATCAACAAAATCAAAATATGCCATATCAGGTCTACCTATAGGACCATAAACTGTAAAAAATCTAAGTCCAGTAGCTGGAATCTTATAAAGATGGCTATAGGTATGGGCCATAAGCTCATTAGATTTCTTAGTAGCCGCATAAAGAGATACTGGATGGTCGACAAAATCAGTTTCTTCAAATGGTACTTTTTTATTAGAACCATATACAGAACTTGAAGATGCATACACAAGATGGTCTACTGGATTATATCTACAAGCTTCAAGGATATTAAAAAAGCCTATGATATTACTTTCTATATACACATCAGGATTCTCTATAGAATATCTTACCCCAGCTTGGGCAGCCAAATTTACTACGATATTGGGCTTAAACTCCACAAAAGTTTCCATAATCATGGCCTTATCTGAAATGTTTCCTTTGATAAAAGTAAAATTCTCAAAAGGATTAAGCTTTTCTAATCTTTCATATTTAAGATTTACATCATAATAGCCATTTATATTATCAATACCAATTACTCGACAACCTTTTTCTAATAGCTTCTTTGATAAATAAAATCCAATAAAACCTGCTGCTCCAGTAATTAGATATGTTTTAGTTGCATCTAGTGTTTTATAACTCAAATTTTTACCCCCTTAAAAAGAGAAGCACTATTCATTCTATAGAATAATACTCTACTTCTTTTATATCTAAAAATTTTAAAATCTAATTAATTTTTAGTTGCTGCTACTTCAGCCATGGCATTAGAAAGTCTCATATATGGTCTTCCAATAGAATAGTACTCCACTCCTACTTCTTTCATAACTTCATTATTATATAAGTTTCTTCCATCATATATTAAAGGTGTTTTCATAAGCTTCTTGTAATCCTCAGGAAGTACTGCTTTAATTTCATCCCACTCAGTAAAAATAAAGCAAATATTTGCACCTTTTAAAGCTTCCTCTGCATTTTCAACATATTTTATTGAACCTTGTCCGATTTTTCCTTCTGGATATACGCTATTAAAGTTATCCTTACCTACTGGATCATAAGCACATATATCTGATCCAGCTTCTAATAATAAAGGTACATTTTCAAGTGATGGTGCTTCTCTTAAATCATCTGTTCCTGGTTTAAAGGTAAGTCCAAGTACTGCTACTTTTAAACCAGTAAATGTTATAAGTCTTCTGCAAGCCTTCTTATAAAGAAGAGTCTTTTGATCTTTGTTCACATCTATAGCTGCTTTAATAGTTCTAAGCTCGTAACCATTTTGTCTTGCAAGATATTCAAGAGCCTTTGTATCCTTAGGAAAACATGACCCACCGTATCCAATACCAGCATTTAAGAATTTAGCTCCTATACGCTCATCATAACTCATCCCCTTAGCTACGTCTTGGATATTAGCTCCTACAAGCTCACAAAGATTAGCTATATCATTCATATATGATATTTTAAGAGCTAGGAAGTCATTTGAAGCATACTTTATCATTTCTGCTGATCTTCTATTTACTGATACTGTAGGAAGTTTAAAAGGTTCATATATATTCATAAGCATCTCTTCTGCCCATTTACTTTCCGTTCCAATGATTATTCTTGCAGCATGAAGTGTATCATGTACTGCTGTCCCTTGTGCTAAGAACTCTGGATTTGATGCTACTTCTACTTTCACATCATTTACTAAAAAGTCTTTTATAAACTGCTCAACCTTATCATTAGTACCTACTGGCACTGTAGATTTTACCACCACAAGACAGTCCTTTTCTATGTTTTCAGCTATCTGTCTTGCAACTGTTGCTATATAGCTTAAATTTGCAGAGCCATCTGGCTGCTCTGGAGTTCCAACACCAATAAATATAGCATCTGATTCTCTGTAGGCTGTTTTGTAATCAGTAGTATAATCTAATCTACCTTCGGCATAATTCTTCTGCATAAGCCCTTCTAAGTCAACTTCATATATTGGTGACACTCCACTTTTCATTAAATTTACTTTCTTTTCATCAATATCTACGCAAGTAACTTGGTGTCCCACTTCAGCAAAACAAACCCCTGCCACAAGACCTACATAACCTGTTCCTGCTACTGATATTTTATACATTTCTTTCTCCCCCTAACTCAAATATCACATTAAAATTTATCAGAATATTCTATAAAACAATACGTTAGTATCTGGTACTATCGCTTTGTTCTAAAGAATTCTACTTAATATTGCTTTACATCCGCTACCTTTTGTATTCAAGATTACTCAAACACTACAAGGTTAACATATTCAATAGCTCTAATAAGTGTTTTATTTTGTTATAAAAAAAATTTAACTTATTTCACTTTTCATTCTAACTAAATTTATCTATAACCAAAATTATTTTTTTAAAATAAACCTATTATATTAAAACAAGATAACTTTCAGTGGTTATTTATTTTACAATTCTATGGTTTTTTCTTTTTTAATACTCTTTGAAATTTAACAGACTTTAATGATTTATCAATAATTTTTTTATTAGTCAAGTATACAAAGCAGATATATGTTACTACTACTATAACTTTATATATTAAATTGCTGAAACTAAATACAGTCAAATACCGAGTATAACTAAAATACAATCCAACTGCCATAAAAAGAAGGCTCGGTACAATAATACTCAACATTTTTAGAACACTGTAACCTACATTGTCGTATAGTTTACTTAAAAAGATAGCTATATAAACAATGATTATTTTTGCCAGTAAAAAAGATATAGCTGACCCATACATCCCATAATGTGGTACTAACAAATAGGCTAATATAATGTCAACGAAACTGCCTATAATAGTTGCAATAAATAACTTTCTAGCTGCTGCTTTATAAAACATTATTATATTAACATAAAAATAATACATTGATTTTACCGAAAAACCCACTACAAGTATTGGGATTACGGTCCATGCTAGAGTATAATCATCATTCGTCATCAATATAACCACTTCTTGTGAAAATAAGCCAATTCCCATGTATATTAATGAGTAAAAGATAAGTAGCACATTCGAAAGGTTAACAGCCTCTTTAATGCTTTCAGTATCATGTTTTTTCATCATTTCATAAAACCAGGGCTGAAAGGCTCTATTTACTGACATCTGTACAATATCTATTAAGTTCCCAAATTGCATCGCAATACTATATAGTCCTACGGTCGCTAATGATCCTGTAGTATTAATGAATATGCGTGAAGCTAAACTGGCAATGTTTGTGGATAAATTGTGTGGCATCAAAGGAATAGAATATTTCAAAGATTCTTTTAATATCCTCATATCTATAGTCCATTCTAGTAAATCTTTCTTTTTTAAATCATAAATCATATAAATAAAATAGCCTATATATACTATCAATTGAGCTAATAAGAATCCAACTACACCTAAATCAAAAACACTAATTAAAACAATTCTAAAAATTGAAGATATTACAAATACAGTCAAATTAATTTTGGTTAGTTTTTTGCCTTGTTGCATTCCCTGTAAAATACTTTGATGCATCGTAAAAAGTGAAACAAAAATCAAACTCAAAAAAGCTATTAAGACTATTGGATAAAATTCTACACCCTCAAAAAATATGCTAACAAAAATATCTCTAAATAATATTCCTAAGCTCAAGAAAATAAATCCAGATATAATAATAAAAGAAACTAAAGTGCTATAAAACTTTTTTAGTTTTACTTGATTTTCACTATAGTCTGCATAAAATCTTATAGCTGCAGAGTATAAGGAAAAAGCAACAATAAAAGTCGCTACATTTATGAATCCAGCTACAAGATTAGAAACGCCAAATTCATCTGGCATCAAGAACAGAGTATACACTGGCAATAATAAAAATCCCATTGCTTTAACAAGAAATGAACTAAACATATATAAAAATGAATTTTCTAAAACTTTCTTTTTAGACGACATATACAAACCATTTCTCCTTAATTTATTCCCTTATTATAAAGGCCATAAACATATTTCAGATTCTTTCTGCGCTTTTTGACGCTTATTTCCCCATGATACTATGTTTGCAGTCTCAATCTTAAAAAACATAATCTCATTATCTCTTAATATACTAATTATTGTCTTATTTGCTATTTGTTCACTAACTCACGACATTTCATTTTTATGTCATATTCGCTCCCTATTTTAAATTATAAATCTGGTATTCTTTTTTTAACACAATTATATTTATTACGTGAAGAATCCTTTATAAAGTAATCCACGATGTTCAAAATGTGATATGGTTTTAAGTAATATTACTATTGCTGGCATTTTAATTATAAAATTTCAAATCAATCATTTCCTAATATTTTCACTTTTAACAAAGTCCAATGAAACTAATCCTGAATTATCATATGAAAATGTGTGTGTCCCTTTAATTTTGGGTAAAAACTTAGGAGGTATCTCTGCGTAAACTTTTTCTACATATTCTTCGTTGTTTATTTTAAGAATTTGTGCTATTCCCATTGATCTACTCTCATTATAAAAACTTTGAACTTGGAAAATTCTAAATATTCCTTCATTATCTATAATTAATCCAGAATTTTTACTTCTTGTACTATCAAAGATAATAGGATTCTTCGGGTGAGGTATCCATTTATCTGATTCAAATGAATCAGAATAGAATATATGCAATTCAGAATTATAATCCCCACTATTAGTTGAATCAACATTAGTAAGCATCCACCACTTTCCATCAAGCTCAAATATTGAAGTATTCATTGTATCAATGTCTTTAATTAAAATTTTATGCAAAGACCATTTCAATGGAAAATCGTCACATTTGTATATTCGAATATCATTTATCTGATGACTTGCTGGACACATATATATTTCATCTAAACTTTTAAACAAAAATGGATAAGAAAGGTTAAATGATTCTTGCAACGCAGTTCCCAAAAACTTATATCCGTCTTTCTTTAACTCAATAGCTGATATTTTACTAGTTTTCGTAATAAAGTTATAGTCTTCTACATAACATATATTAAGATTATTATGATTAATTACAAATGGATAAGCTAAATATCTTTTAGGAGGATTTTTAATAATCTTAGATTTCCATAAAACTGAACTTCTCCAATTATTTGAAAAAATATATGCTACTCCCCATCTCATCTTATGATTTAGAATTGTGTTAGTAAAGAATCCTTTAGATAAGTAATTGATGGTCTTAAAAATATACATTAGTTGTTCTCTTATTTTAGGTTGTGTAAACAATGTATAAGCATAAGGAATCTTCTTTAAACTTGGAGGAATTGATTCACTCGTAGATATTTCATTTAGAATCTTATGCATAAAGTAGTTTGCCTTTGAGTATAAATTTGCTTTATTCTGTAAGAATATTGGAGCGGTTCTAATAAACCCTTTGAATAATACTTCACCTCCATCTAATTCATCTTTTAAAATCTGAATTATAAATCCTGTTTTATCTAAACGATGATATACCTGCCAAAATCCAGATGGTGCGCCGCGATTAATATCATTGTCAGCATGATGGAAAGACAAAATGCCATACTTAGTAATTGTCAAAATTTCTCCTCTTAATATACCTCCCCCAGCTCTAACAAGTATATCTAAATTTTCACGTTTGATTTTCTCTAAATCCTCTTCGCTATATCTATAAACTAAACCACTTTTTGATATTATGGGATTAACATGGAGTTTCTTAATATCAAATTCATTTAAAAAGTATGAGTCAAAATATTTTGTTTTCTTAATTCTTTTTAAGAAAAGCATTTTTTCACATTGTATTATAACTTTAAAGGTTAATCTTCCAATATATCTTAGAATCCCTTTTTTCTTGATAAAGTTATAGTGGCTTTTAATTCTTTTTTCCTTTTTCTTGCTCTGAACAATTAATGTCTTAATCACATATTTGTCCGACTTTAAACTTCTGTTGTACAAATCCCAAACAGTATTAGACTGGCTGGTATTATCCACAATTATTCCTACAGAAAGTTTGCTCATAATAGCCCTCCATTATCTGATATTCAAACGCTTTCATTACCTATGAGAACAATCTTAAAGCATATAGATTTATCTGATTGTTTTCTTTAGTTTTATTGACTATTTTTAGAATATTAGGTGAGTATAAAATGGCTTGCTTAATTTTTATAGAAAACATAAAGTGTAACTATCAAAATTCGCTGCACTATATGCTGATGAACTAAGATCATTAACCCATAACAAAAAGTATGAACCGCTTCGCGATCAAAATAAAGAACACACTTCGACGTGATACGACTAATCAAATAAAGCAAGAAAAAGAAACCACCTATTCGCCATCCTAATACAGGTTAGTTATTCTTTTGTTTTTTCAAAAAAATAACCACACTAAATTTAAACTACTCTCATCTGAAGTCTCCATCAATCATGTATTTCATACCTTGCATAAGAATGTCCATCCTTTTGACGTCATTTGTTATAGAGGTCAAATGAACAAGATATCCTCTAGAGATGCAATAGCATACATTAAAATCCTTTATAATTACTTGAATTTGGACCTTATAGACATTATAAATCTAGATTTATCGTCAAGATATGACGATCAACTAAATCGAGGGTATAACAGAACATAAGATATTACTGGGTATCATCAATCAAAACCCATCCCTACTTCTCGGGAGAAAGATGATCAGGTAAGAGGTACTATAACATAACCAGATAATCTATCCCTAACTGTAAAAGCTTTAGAGACTTCTCAATGGACTTACTTGACATGGTTGCTAGTGTAGGTCACTCTTAAGAAAGATTTTGAATTGCCTTAGCGTAGAAGAACCCTTGAGGTATATATGAAATTTATCTCAATTATCTTATGAGTAATAACGTCTGCGCCAGTTAGTTCACGAGTTCAATTTACTATTGTAATTTAAGATAAAATTATAAATATCCATTTCTTACCCATTCAACAGCTCTGTCGTAATCATCAAGTGTATCTATTTCCTTAGTTCTAATATATTTCATAGGCAGTGGCAAAAGAGGCTCTAGTATTGTATAAACATGTCCTCTTACCGCACTGATATGCTCTTTTTTTATTTTCATTAAACCTGTCCACTCATACTGACCACGTTCACGTGAAAACTCTTTTACTACTAACGAACCATTTTCCTGTGTAGTATCCATCAATACGGGATTATCGGTTGATGGGTCAGTACCACAAATAAATTCATCCTTTACTTTTAGTACATCTTGCAAATCTTGTGGATTAACAAGTAAATCACCATCCAAAGAAACAACATACTCTCTAGAATTTTCAGCACCAATACAAAAGCTTGCTCCAGTGCCTGTGTTCATGTAATTATTGTTAATTGCAAAAACAATATCTTTCCGATATAATGAAACAACTTCTATTACTTTTTCCATTTGATATCCAACTACTATTCTTATATCATCATAATTTTGTAGCATTTCAAGCTGCCTAATTATTAGTGGCTTACCATCGATTTCAACTAAGGACTTAGGACAACCTAACCCTAATCTAGATCCCATTCCAGCACAACTTATAACAATCGTTGTAGGAATTGACATAATTTCCCCTCCTCATAAATTGCAAACTTAGAATTGCATAATGTAGAATATGCAACTGGTCTCACTCCACCATATCCTATACCAATTTGTGCCATACCTATCATTTCTGAATCGTTGCTACCATCTCCAACAGCCACTACTGGTGATATGAATTGCTCAATTACTTTTGCTTTATCTATAACGCTATTTACCTTCAATAGCTTATCCTCTTTGTGAGATGTCGTTGAACAAAATACATGATTTGATACCTTAAGCTTAATCATAAGTCTTTGTATCCATACATCCAAATTTCCAGTAACAATATAACATCTTTCATTATTATTCATGATAAAATCAGCTAACTTATCATTCAATGGAATATTTTCAACAAAATCAGCAACTTGGCTTATAGGCAAATTTTTAAGTAGGTTAACACGCTCTAAAAAGCTGTCTCTAAATGGTATCTCACCTCTCATAGTTTTTTCAGTTAAATCCCTCATTTTATCATACATTCCTAATTCTCTAGATAATTCTGGTAAAATTTCTACTCGAGTAATTGTTGCATCAAGGTCAAACAAAAACACATAATCTGACATTTTTAAAGCCCCCTATTTCCTTGAATGTATTATTGATTATTTATAATTATTAATCTGAAAATCACTCTTATTTAATACTTTATTACCGTTGTTAAAATATTTAAGTCTTTGTATTGATTGATAAAATTCATCAAATCTTGAACAAATAGGTGGTATACTTTCATAATTACTATACGTTGAGTTAAGAAATCCTATAATATCTGATGGGGCTTTAAATTTATTCCCTTTAATTTCTATTATTGTTGGTTTCCCAAATATGTTTTTGTTGTATGTGTCTGCCGCAGCTTGCATAGTTGTTACATACTTTGCATTTTCATAATTTATTTTATGGCAAAGATAATTATAAAAAAGATTTAGTACCTTTATTGAGATAGGAAAATAAATTATTTTTTTTATATTTCTAGCGATCCGAAAAGTATTTATCCCCATAGACTCTTCTTTTGCATTAACTAACTTTATTTTTCGTATCCTATTTATTTTTTTAACTTTTTTTCTAAATCCTTCACGTTTATTCTTATCTTCAGGAGCTCCTATTAAGAAAAATATATCCATATGTATTGCAGATGAGTTAAAATCTTTTTTTGTAATCCTTATACAATAATGTCTACATTTCTCATCTACCTCAGGACAATAATAATAAAATTTTGGATCCAATTCTTTATTTAATGTTTTAATCAATTTTTTCTTTTCATATATTGGTACGATAACATCTATGTCATAATCCCATGGTAGCAAGTTGCCATTTCTGAAGAATCCTAACAGAGAACCAAAACCGACATAATACTCAATATTTCTTAGGCTACACAGTCTATTAAATTCTATTAACGTTTCTAAAACATCATTTTGATATTCTTCAAATTCTGTATATAAATCATCTAGATAGGAATGTATTTCTGACCTAAAGTATTTGTTATTCATATTAACCTCCTAATAGAATCACATGTTCAATTTTATATTTTAGGAAAATAGGTGATACCTTTAAATGTCACTTCTTCTTCAAAATCTCATCATAATAAACATTGAATATAACATAAAGACTCGAACTTAATCAAAAGACTATTTACTTTGGACTAAACCCTAGATACTTTAACAGTGTAATTTTTTGATTTTATTTTAATTATTAAAACTCATCCAAATCAATCATTTCTCCAAGCTTATAATCCCATTCTGGAGGTTCAAATGGAAACAGTCCATTACAAGGGCAAAATGTTAATTCAGAAAAATAAACTTTCCCTTTTACTTCATATAAATCAACACGTAAAAATTTCATTCCTTGAGATAATTTTTCTGCTAAACAAATCATTTCTTCGAAGCATTTTGGCTTCTCTGGCAACTCTTTAAACGGCTGATAATCATTTCTATAAAACGGTGACAATTTCCAATCTAAAGTTGCAAAACTTATTCTTGCATAAGTATGATTAGTTAAATTTTTAGAAACATAAAGAAATTTTGGTTTCCCATTAAAGCAGAAAAACTTGTAATCAGTCAGCCCGATATCATGTTCACTTTCTTGACCATCAACCATATACTTTTCTGCAATGATTCTAGGTTTAACATTTTTATATGGCCATTCACGACCAACATAATAGAAATTCCTTTTCAAGCATTTGTTGATTTTTTTTCTAGCCTCATCAACATCTAAACAACTTTTATCACGACAAATAACCAATCCCCCAGAATCATGTGTGCATTTCAAAACAAATTGATCCGGTAACTTTGAAAAATCAATGTCATCAAAGCTTTCCCACACGCTTAATGTTGGTATTATATGTTCTTCACCAATCTTATCCTTCACATAGCCCTTTGCCTCATGCTTATCCACCATGGAGGTATATACGGGTTTACGATCATATAATTTTAACCACTGTAACTTTTCATTAAACGACATCGGGGTATCGAGGTTCAAATGTTTTCTAGCTCTCAATCTATACATAATCATGATATAATTTTTATCAGGAATCATTCTTCCTATCGGCGAATAAAACACCTTCAAAATTGCGTCTTTAACGGTAATCGCAATCTTACTTCTATTTTTTTTACCCGATGATCTCCTTAACAACATTTCTCCACTCTCCAGCTATTTTTTCAGCATCAAATCTTGATAAGCTTTTTTTTGCTTTTTTCGCCATGTTTTCCATATTACTTTTATTTCTGGCCGCATAAACCAATTTTTCTGCTAAAGATTTATAATCGTCATTATTTGCTAATAAACAAACCTGTCCATTCTCAGATAAAAGTTTTGCTCCACCCGGCGAACAGTCAGATGCAATACAAGGAATTTCAGCCATCATAGCTTCAATCATAATATTAGGAATTCCTTCTGATCTTGATGGTAAAACAAATAATTCCGCATTGTTATTTTTTTCTATAACTCCAGATACTGGAGGAAGAATTTCAACCTTATCTTCAATTCCATTCTCCAAAACTAATTTATTTAGGGACTCTTTTTCTTCTCCCTCACCATATATTTTTAACCTATACTTTGCTTCAAACTTTATCATTTCAGCGAAAGCTTGTATTAATATGTCAAATCCCTTTCTGTGCTGAAATCTCCCCGCCGTAAATATATAACTTTCTCTATTCACTATATTTAGGGAACTAGTCTCCAGATTTCGAGATAATGCCGGATTAGGAATTACAGTAGATTTTGAATCAACTATACCCCCATAATAATTTCTAGCTTCTTTAGTTTGAAACACAACATAACCTATTTTCTTATAAATTCGCCTCAATAAAAATTGCCAATATCTTGGGTTTTCATAAGGATCTGCCCTTTCAGAAAATAGAATTTGGTTTGATTTATTTGCCATAGCTATTCTGGATGCTAATAAAACTCGCAAATCAAAACAAATCAACAAATCAGGTTTTACCGATTTGACTTGATACTTTATTTCACTAATAAGCTTATTGGTATCCTTAAATCCTCTAATAACCTGCTTACTTATTATTGGCAAAGTGGAATAACATTCGGTTTCTATCACAGCTATATTAGCATCAACTGGCAATGTGCGCCTATTCTTTTGCAATAATAGCAGGGTCACTGAATACTCTTTTATTAAGCAGTTTGAAACAAATGCTATTATTTTTTCTGCCCCTCCACTGCCGAGGGATGGATGAATAATCAATATTCTTTTTTTAGACATCTTTAGCTCCTAACCTCCGCGTCCTATTTTTTTGTTGGAATTCCAACATACTTACCATATTCTTTTGTGTTCAACATACTTACCATATTCTTTTGTGTTCAACATAACTATAGTTATATCTGTTCTATATGGACGCTATATTAATCAGATAATTATCTTCAATAATAATTTTCCCTCAATTTACAACAAAGTCTCTCTCTGTAATATAAGTTCCTTACCGTATTGTAATATTGTTTGCTACTACAATACTAACACCTGATGAGGATACCCCATTTTCTTTGCCTTTAAAAAGGAGCTCTGTATTACAAACCGATATACATTTATTTATAAATCTCCTTAGTAAAATAGTTTCGAAGAATAAAAATATACTATTCATTTTCTAAACTCATTAATTTGATGCCTTTCCCCGTTCTTGTTTCAGTCTCCTCTCTTTGTACATTATCATTGCGGGAAACAAAAACGGTAAATAATAAATTCCTAAACTTGAAAAAGAAACCATAGCCATATCAAGTGTTAATTTCATCACAATCATAGTAATACAAAAAATATATATTGATTCTTTGTCTTGATATACTCGTTTACGCTGCCCACAAAAAAATCTTAGTGACTTCAATGATATTCCGTAAAATAAAGCCAATCCAATTACCCCAAAACCGTTTAAAATCTCAACGAAATTATTATGGGAATAATATCTTGCATTGTTGATAAATTGAAAATAATTCATACCGCCACCGAATATAGGGCTGTTCCAAAATGATTTTAATCCCATAACAATTAAGTCTTTCCTAATTGATGTTGATTGAGCTGCTGTTACTGCTGTTCCAATTCCAAACGATGCTAGCATATCCACAATCCTATAACCAACCGTGTTATAGAGTTCTGGTACATTAAAAACAGCATAGATTCCAACTATAATGATAATTGGAAAGATAAAGTACTTTAACGGTTTCTTGTACAGAAACATAATCATAATAAATGATATTAATATGACCAACATGCCTTTTTTTGATCCCGTCATCAACATACAGACCAATGCCACTAAACAACATATAATTCCAAAAATATCCCTTTTTTTCTTTATCGCCACTGTATAAATAACGGGTAGATACATCATTGCGAAACACGTTGCAACTGTATTTACATTACCACTAAGTGCATCCCCAAATCTCGTTCCAAATGAAATATTACTAAAATTAATAGTATTAGCATATATATATATAGCAGTTGCAAAAATGCCAATTTTACACGACGTTGCTATTATATTAACAAGTTCTTCTGTTGATGGTATAGACAAACACATTATTGATATGCACACTAGCAAAACACCATTAAATCCAACAAAATCCCAATTAAATGATCCTGCTCGCAAAAATATTAGCCCATATATTTCAAATACTATAAAATTAGCTACAATCCACCAAATCACTCTGCAATTAATTATAGCATTTGAATATATTTTCCCATTTATAATAGTTATCACTGTTAATGCTATTATTACTATCCCTGAAGCCAATAATAAATCCAGGCTATTCTCTTCCCAAAAAACCGTCGAGGAAAAAAGAAATAGCGCAAACGCCGCCTTAATTATTGCATATTTTCTTTTATTTTTATTTATACGAATAATCATGACTTCATGACCCTTTCTATTAATCTAACCTCATCTTGAACTGTATTATCCTTATAGTATTTCTTGTGCTTAATGCATCTGCTTTTGTCTGGCGTGAAATCAGAAAGAGAATTGTTATCATCATCATTATTGATATAATATACGTTATCAAATGCTCCAAATATTTCATGACATACAGGTATATCAGAAGTAATTAATGGAATTCCAAAAGCAGCCATTTCACACATCATTAATCCTTGTGCATCTGTTCTTGTAGGCATCAATGCGAATCTTGATGCTTGTAGGATGTCAACAATTTCTTTATGACTCAATGTCTTGTTTTCCCAATCTAAATTTGCTGCTTTTTCATAATGACTAAAAAATTTACCTTTCCCTATAACAAGGAATTTTTTCTCAGGTGTATTTTTAGCTATCTGGTTTACAACATCAATTGAATATTTTGATCCATCAATATTACTTCTTATTGTCACAAAATCATATTTCTTTTCTCCTTTTGGCATGAAAACAAGATTTTCAAAATCTTTACCAATACTGTTATAAGTAATTGAGCTACGTCCATTTAAAACCTCAGGTTCAATTTTAGTCCACTTTAAAAACTCTTCTTTCATCCAATTACTCACAAAAACAAAATATGATTTTTCTTCAATAGATGGAAGATAATATCTCCACACACTCAATTTAAAGGAATCATATACGTTTTGCACAAATGCTTTAATTTTACTTTTTCTAACATAACTATATGGTTTTGAGTAAACCATATTACATCGCAACACTTCATGTCCATGATAGAAAAATATAAATTTCCTAAAATGATTTCCGTATAATTTCAAAAATATGAAGTGATTACGTATATTAGTAGCGTGCAGTATTAAAACATCATAATCCTCCTTGTATTTTTTGTAAGATTCCAAACCAATTACTTTTATTCCTTCAATAACATAGTCCTCAATAGCTCGAAAACTAAGCACTGTAACATCAATTCCATGTTCTAAATAATATATATTACGCGTATGTATATACATCAAGGTTACCTTTCCATTGTTATCTGGATAATCTGCTGTTGTCACAAGAACTCTCATAGATAAATTTCCTCCACTATATCGCACCAAGAACGATGTCTTTGCTTTCTTAAAACAGAATACTTTTTGCTAATTTTTGTAGTATCTTTTTACATAAATCAACTTTTTAATAACCAAACAGCAAATTTGACCAAGTAAAAAAGATAGCCACTACCCTATTCTTTTAAACTACTTCCTTAAGTTGCAAGATATTCTCCAATTTCCTTATCAATGATAGGAGATTTTTTATTATTAATCATATCTACTTTTTCTTCGATAATATCAAATGCTGGAATGAAAGAACATAATTAGAAAAGCTAAATACCTAGTTCCTACTATTGTTAATTTTATCTCTTAGTTGTCCCCTACTTTATCTTAAATATTTTTAAGAACACCCAGTAACATATATGAAATGTTGAGCGAATAATTGACAGATGTTCGATCTCTCTGTATAATTGCCAATGATACTTAATTAATCCTATTTTATTACTCGATATAGAATTTGTTCTAACTCTATACCTCATCAAAACTTCTGACATTCCGTAAATATGCTTTTCTTTCTTAAGTATCTGTAACCATAAAGCATCATCATTTCGTTTTCGTATATTAGGAACAGTAAATTTTCCTAGTCTCTCAACATCATACATAACAGTCGAATTACCTATAGGACAACTTAACAAAACTCCATTATAGTCGGTTTTTATTTTTGTCTGAATCTTTTTATTTAAAAGGTTTCCTATCTCATCAATCTGTTCATAAGCAGTACATGTGAATGCATAATTGTTCTTTTTCATGAAATATAACTGTCGTTCTAACTTATCCTCAGTCCATAAATCATCACTATCCAAGAAAGCATTATATTTACCTTTTGCCAACTCCATAGCTTTTGTTCTTGCTCTTGCAGCTCCTGAGTTCGATTCAAACAGATAGTATTTAATTCGACTATCTACTTTGGAATATTTAGCTACAACTTCTTTTGTGTTATCGGTAGAGCAATCATCAAGAATAATCATTTCCCAATTCTGATATGACTGATTAAGTACGGATTCTATTGTTTCACTAATAAATTTACCACAATTATATGTTGGTGTTATTATTGAAATTAAATCTTCCATTACATATTTACCTCACTTTTATTTACAGTTACTTTTTCAAAAGTATTTTTATTGTCCCTCTTAATAACAGCTATCACAGTCCTAATCATTGTCATAACTTCTCCCCAAAAACTAAATTCTTCTATACTTGTTAAGTTATATTTCATCTTCTCAGGTAGCACTTCTTTTAAATAGGTTTCATCAATATTATCAGAATTAGACAATAGCAGTTCTTCATTTTTATATTGGATGCTCGCCTCTGAAGTCACTCCAGCCGGTAAAAGTAGCGTGGCTATCATCACATCTGTATATCTCTCAACATATTTAGAAACTTCTGGTCTTGTCCCTACAAAACTCATATCACCAGAGATAATGTTAAATAATTGTGGGAATTCATCCAGTCTAAATTTCCTTAAGATTGTTCCAGTCTTAGTGATCCTATTATCATTTTTTGTAGTTACCTGTGTGCCAATCTTGTCAGCATTATTTACCATAGTTCTGAACTTAAATATCCTAAATTCTTTCCCGTATTGTGTTACTCTAATTTGACGAAACATGATCGGTCCTTTTGAGTCTAATTTGATAGCAATACTAATAATAATAAATGCAGGGGAAAGAACAAAAAAAGTAAAAATAGCCACTACTATATCAAATATACGTTTAGTAAATAAGTTGAAGCGTTTTTTATATAAAACCTCATAATACTTTTTAACCTTTTCATTTTTCATATCTTCGGGTAAATCGTCCCATTTTTTTAATATCATTTCGTTCCCTAACCCCTTCAACAAAATTCTATGTTTCAAACCAATACATTCTTCATAATTGACAAAAAACATTTACTAATATATATAATAAGTCTTACTCTGCATCTGAAGTAACAGTTACTTCTAAACTAACATTTCTATTTTTTCTAAGAATTTCTTTTAAACCACTAGTCACATACTCAACTTCCTCATTCGTAAGCAAAGTATGAAGTGGTAATGTAATCTCATTCTTATACATATCAAATACATTCGGATAATCTTTTATATCAAATCCAAAATTCTTATATGCTGTATGCATAGGTAACGGCTTGTAATGAACATTAGTTGCAATTCCCTTCTCAGCCATTTTTACAATTACATCATTTCTATACTCTTCATCTTTTCCAGTTAATCTAACTAAATATAAATGTCCACTTGATGATGACTCATCATCAAAATGTTTTAAGCTTACAATACCACTACCTTCTAAAGCTTTATCATACATTTCGATAATTTCTTTTCTTCTTTTCAATATCTCAGGATATCTCTGTAATTGCACTAATCCCAGAGATGCCATTAGATCTGTCATATTACACTTATAAGCCGGATAAACAATATCATATTCCCATGCCCCTAGCTTTGTCTTGGCTAATGCATCCTTTGACTGGCCATGAAGGGATAGTAACATAAATTCTTTATATATCTCTTCATTATCAAAACCAGGAATATCTCTCCAAGTAACTGCTCCACCCTCAGCAGTAGTTAAATTCTTTACTGCATGGAATGAGAAGCATGTGAAATCTGCAACTTCTCCGCTCTGTTTTCCTTTAAAAGTAGCGCCAAATGAATGGGCTGCATCAGCTAATACAATCACTCTATCAAATGCCTTTTGTAAATCATTTGATGGAGTGAACAGTTCTTTTTTGCTGTTAACTACTTCGAATACCTTATCATAGTCACACATTAGCCCTGCTATATCTACAGGAATAATTGCTTTTGTTTTCTCTGTAATGGCTTGACCCAACTTTTCATAATCCATTTGAAAGGAGTCTTTAACCGTATCCACAAGTACAATTTTCGCTCCAACATGATGGATAATACTTGCAGAGGCTGAATAGGTATAAGCTGAAGTGATAACCTCATCTCCTGGACCTACACCTAACAATCTAAGTGTCATCTCCATAGCCGCAGTAGCTGAGTTAAGACATACTGCTTTTGAAGTATTTGTATATTCAGCAATTTTCTTTTCCAATAATTTCGTTTTAGGTCCAGTTGTAATCCAGCCAGACTTTAAAGTATCTACAACCTCAGCTATTTCTGCTTCTGAAATATCTGGAGGAGAAAATGGTATTTTCATATGATGATTCTCCTTTCAAATTATGTAAGCATATGGGCTTATCTTTCAGAACGACGAGGGCGTCGCTCCCTACGAACCCTTTATGTATATTGCTACAAACACACTTCTACCTAAGTAATATCAACAGTTGCAAGGCTTCAAAACACACATTGGTTAGCCTGTATTCCACCCTATCACAACACTCACAACTATTGCCACTACTGTATTTAACCACGTCACTACTCACCCAAACTCCATTTCAACATTCATCGCAAATCAGGGCATAGCTCCGCCCATTCACATGAATCCCCATCATGCTACCCAGTATTATTCTATAACCTCGTCAGCTTCTAGTAGGGCCGAAACACCTACTAGAAGCTTTAGATTTTGTCTACCAATTCAATTCCTAAATCAATAACTCTTTCTTCACCTAAAAACTGTAACTTTACTTTAGCTCTACCTTTTCTTTTGTTTATGTCTTTGATCAAGCCTTCTAACCCAACCAGTGGGCCATCTACCACTTTCACCTGGTCATTTTCCTTGAATAGAATAGAGATCCCTATGTTCCCTTCTCTATTTTTAATAAGTATATTGAGTACTTCTAATTCTTCATCTTGAATCTTAAGTGGTTCCTCTTCATCTCTAAGTAGTTTAATTAAGCCAGGTGTATCTTTTATCTGATAGTACGTTTCAACAGTCATCTTGCTCTTTATAAGTACATAACCTGGAAACAACTTTCTTTTAACTTGATACCATTGTCCTGCTTTTCTTTCTCTAAGTTGCCTTGTTGGAATGATTACTTCCATTTCATTACCATATTCCGCATCAAGACTTTTTTTTACCTTCTCTTCTTGTCCCCCTAATACAAACAGAGCGTACCAAGCCTTCAAATCTTCATTACCCCACATATTTGTATATCCCCCTCAAAATTACATGACCCTATTCCGTAAAACAGGTAGTGTTTCTACAAAGATCTATGCAGTACACTACCTAAATAACTTCTCTTTGACTTTTTTTATTCAACTGTTACTGCCACTAGCTCAGTATTTTTTCTAATGTATGTTGGTACTAATTCTTCTACCTTATCGAAAATCATACTCTCTTCGTGTTCAGCTATATGTAATAAATACTCTATTTGACCTTTTAGTGTATCCAGATCAAAACGGGATGGTCGACCAATGAAGATTTTTTTATGTTTTGTTTCTTTTAAACCTTCTTCATCCATAAGAAGTTCTTCATACAGTTTTTCACCTGGTCTTAAACCAGTGACTTTGACTTCGATATCTTTATGAGGCTCTAGTCCAGATAATCTAATTAGCTGACAGGCTAAATCATAGATCTTAACAGGGCTGCCCATATTGAGGACAAAGATTTCGCCACCGTTTGCATAAGCTGCCGCTTGTAATACAAGTTGAGCTGCCTCTGGAATCAGCATAAAGTACCTTGTAATTTCCTCATGAGTAACTGTTACTGGTCCTCCATGCTTAATCTGTCTCTTAAACAATGGAATAACAGAACCATTACTTCCTAAAACATTACCAAATCGAACTGCCGCAAATTCTGTATTACTCTTTAGATTGATAGCTTGTATGATCATTTCACACATTCGCTTAGATGCGCCCATGATATTGGTTGGATTAACAGCTTTATCTGTAGATATTAGAATAAACTTCTCTACTTTATATTTATCAGCTATTTCAGCTGTATTTAACGTACCCATAACATTGTTTTTGATAGCCTCTGCTGGACTGTCCTCCATTAATGGCACATGCTTATGTGCTGCTGCGTGGAAAACAACTTCTGGTGAATAAGCATTAAAAATTTTATCTAATCTTCTTTTATCCCTTACTGAAGCTATTAATACTTTTAAATCTAAGTCCGGGTAGAGACCCTTTAATTCATTCTGTATATCGTATGCGTTATTTTCATAGATGTCCAAAATTATGAGATTTTTAGGTTTAAACCTTGCAATCTGTCGACATAATTCAGAACCAATAGAACCACCGCCACCTGTTACTAATACACATTTATTTGTCAGGTATTCTTCTATCTCTTCGTGGTCAAGTTTAACAGGTTCACGGCCTAACAAATCTTTTACATCAACATCTCTTACTTGATTGATACTAAAGCGATCAGATATAATCTCATCAATACTTGGCATCATTTTAATTTTAACACCGTTTTTTTGACAATACTCAATTATCTGTTTTTTAACTAGTCCACCTAAACTGGGAATCGCTACAATGACAACATCAATTTTTTTACCTTCTATAACTTTGATCATATCATTACGTGTTCCTTCTACGCGAAGGCCATATATGTACTTACCTAACTTCATAGGGTCATCATCAATAAAAGCTACTGGTTTAAAATCTGTTTTGTCACTCTTATTAAGTTCCCTCAATAAAAGAACACCGCCTGCTCCTGCACCAATGATTAAAGTGCGTTGCATATTTACTTTAGTATTAAGATTATAAGCTTTAATAATACGTCGATAAATTCTCAAAAAGCATCTAAAACCTAACACTAACACTAGAGTAAATATACCCCCTAATAGTATGGTTTTGAAGGATTGATCTAAATTAAGTAGGAAATATGGAATTAGAGTAAGAAGCCAGCCCGTTACACAGCCAATGAACCCTTTGATAAACTCATGGACTCCTGCCATATGCCAAAAGCTGCTGTACAACTTGAATAGGCTTAAAATGACTAACTGAATTAGAATAACTACCAAGATATAAAACATATATCGCTGAATACTATTTTCACTTAACTCCGCTACTTGAGTACTGAAAATTAAACCGGCAATATAAGCTACTAGAATGGATAGGATATCCATGCTTACTATTACCAGCGTTTTATAGATTCTTTTTAACTTCATATTAACCCCATCCTTAACCCCTGTCTCTAATTATCTATTTTATCACATTTACATATTTTTGCAATAGATAACCTGTTTTTCTTTCATTTTATCATTCTATTATAAATTATCACTCTTTCTACTATTTGCTATCATATATATTAACCAAAATACTCCAAATGCAATGAGAGCTCCTGTCATATCGACCGCTACATCGTATAACTGTGTACTTCTTCCCTCTACGAAATTTTGGTGTAACTCGTCAAATATAGCATAAAAAGCCACTATTAATATAGAAACTTTAAATATCCTTTTTGTTCCCCAATTAATTACTCTTAATAAAAAAATTAATGATAGCTCAAAAATAGAGTATATAAAAGCATGGGCATAGGTTCTAATTAAGCTGTTGTATTTTGATATATCTTCTTCATCAAACCAAAATAGTAATTTTTCAGTCACCCATAAAGACTGGCTATTAGAAACTTCTGCCGGTTTTGATGATAATATGAAAATCAGTACTGCAATTCCTACAGTAATAAATAAACTAATATAAAAAAGTACACATTTTTTACTTTTTAACATTTATATACCTCTCTAGTTTTTATAAGTATTCTTGACTATATTATCCTAGTTTAAACATAGTACCATATTTTACTATAAAAGAAAAGTGATTTGAGGTATAATACTCTCTTGCTTATTTTCAAAATTAATGATAGCAAAAGGATGTGATAAAGTTGTGATAAATAAACCTTGTATCGGCAATTTATATGAATTCTAAAAAAGGTATGCTGGATATCCTCCGCCATACCTTTTAGCTATACTATATTATATTACTAATTACCGCGCAGGTACTACTAATGCCATGCCAGGGAAAATCATATTAGGATCTTCAAGGCTATTTAACTGAGAAATTTCTTCCCAAGTTGTAGAGAATTGCTCTGCTATTTGCCATAATACATCATCACCTTGGACTACATAAGTGGTTGTATCAGCTGTCTCTACAGCTGCTTTCGTTTCAGCTTTTTCTTCTTCACTTACTTTTTTTAATAATAGATCCATTTCATCTACTAATTCTCCAAAGTAAACTAATACTGCATCAACAGGTTCAGATGAGTTCATATCTACTCCTGTAGCTTTTAGTACTTCGATTGGATAATCAGAGCCACCAGCTGCTAAGAATTCTAAGTAATTATCTACAGCGCCATCTTCTTCCGCTACGATATCATTAACAATCTTATAAGCTGCAGCCATAGAAGTTGCATACTTATAAACATAGAAATTCATATAGAAGTGAGGAATTCTTGACCAACCTACTTGAGCTGCTTCATCAACTGTATAAGCATCACCGAAATACTTGCCTAAAAGCTCTACCCATAAGCTGTTTAATGTATCAGAAGATACTGGTTCCCCAGCTTCAACCATTTCATGAATAGTCTTTTCAAATT
Source organism: Vallitalea okinawensis (assembly GCF_002964605.1). NCBI lineage: Bacteria > Bacillati > Bacillota > Clostridia > Lachnospirales > Vallitaleaceae > Vallitalea > Vallitalea okinawensis. Next base: position 49,181 of record NZ_PQDH01000011.1, on the reverse strand, counting down.
CTGAGAACATAACTTGAACATAAATAGATCCACGTATGTTTTCAATTTGTTTATTTAATAAGAATAATTTTTCATCATCATCTTTAGCATTCTTAATTAAATAATCCATTACTAAGAATTCATTAACTGTAGATGCAACCTCTGCAGTAAAGATTGGATAATTTGCATTAAGATAATTTTGAGCTTCATTTGAATACTTTGTGTTCATTGCATGACCCATCTCATGTGCTAAAGTTAATGTTGAATCTAATGTATTATCATAGTTCATCAAGATGAATGGATGCATACCATATGTTCCCCATTGGTAACCACCTGTATATTTATTCTCATCTTCGTATACGTCTACCCATCTAGAGTTGATACCATTGTAAAAATCTTTTACGTATTGCTCACCGAGAGGATCCAGGCCTTTACCAATGATTTCAACACCATCATCATAAGGTAATACCATATTATAATCATTAACTAACGGAATGGATGTGTCGTAACCATGTAATTCCTCATAACCTAAAGCATCTTTTTTCATTTGATAGTATTTATGTAATGGTTCTAAATTATCATTAACTGCACTAACTAGGTTATCGTATACTGATTTTGGAACGAACTCGCTTGACAATGCTGCATCAATTGCAGAATCGTACTTCTTAATCTTTGCAGTAGCGACGTTTGACTTAACTTCTGTTATATAAATTTGTGATAATGCATTGTTATAGTCAGCATAACTTTCATAACGAGCTAAGTAGGCACGCTCTCTTAAATCTCTATCTGTTGAAGTATCAAGAATATTATAATACACACCTGGTGATAATACTAAATCATTTCCATCTGCGTCCTTGATTACAGGATATTCGTAATCACCATAAAGAACTTTATCAAAAATACTTCTTGGTGCACCCAATACTTCAGATAACCCTGAAAGAATAGCTTCTTCTTCTTCAGAAAGAATATGTTCTTTTTGCATAATGATTTGCTCTAAATATAATTTGTATTCTGCTAATTTAGGATCACTCAATACTGTAGCTAAAGTCGCTTCATCTAATGATAGTAACTCTGGCTCAACAAAGGATACAGCTTGTAAATACTCACTATATGCACTTCCAGCGATACTTGCCATCTCAGACGCATTGCTATCTGATTGATTAAGATCTAATGACAAATTAGCAAATACATAACCTTTTTCAATAATTTTAGATGCTTCAATATCTAACTCTATATAAGCTAATAGATTATCTACTGTGTTCAATTTTCCTTTGAACTCAGCTAATTTAGGTAGATAATCTTCTGTTAACTTTGTCATATCTGCTTCAAACAATTCTCTTGTATCATAGAACTCTGTTAAATTCCATTTATACTTCTCTTCTGCTTCGGAGCGTGTTATTAATGAATCCTCTGCATAAACCATTACTTGACTGAATAAGAACACTAATAACATGGCTAGGGCTAAAATTGAACTTCTTTTTTTACTTGACATCATAAAACAGATCCTCCTCTTTTTTTGTGTTTCATAAAACACACCTCAAAAAATTATGTAAAATGTTACTAATAAATAATATATGCTAGTATTATACTTTCATTTTTCTAAAAATTCAAGTATGTTTTTCTTTTGCTTAATTATTCTGTTATATAATTAAATTTACAAATTATCATTACTATACCAATAAATTCTTTGCTGATAACCAATGATTTTATTGATATTTAGAATACATAACTTAAATTTTCACCATATTACGAGTTAATATCTTAATATTTTTTCAAAAAAATATTAATTCAAATAAAAGAATCATGGCTTATGATATTCTTCATTTATCATATGCCATGATTTGTTAAGTTTTGTTAAGATTTTTATTGTTCTTTAATTGGATAGTATATATCGATATGAGAAAAGAATCTTTCCTCTTGCTTAGAAGGAATACTTGTTAGATGCTCTTCTAACCATTGATGATCTCCTTGGGAATACTTACTTTCGGTCAACCACTCATGAAGATTCTTCCATACTGAAGGTATCATATCACCTGTAACACCTCTTGTATTACTTACGGCATATATACCCCCTTCAAAAGTTTTAATCTTTATTTTTCCTGAAGCTTTCACGTTTTCATCCACTGTGGCCCATACTTCATAACCATACTCCGTATCGCCTTCTTCTGGGCATGGATTATTAAACCCAAAATAACGTGTTGTAAATAGTTGATCCAGCCCCTGCTCCTTAACCCATTTAATCATTTCATCCCATGCTTCATCCTCAGGTGTACTGCTTTTTTCTACTTGATACCAAGCTACTCTCATAGGTTTTACATGAATGAGACGCACATCTTCTATCTTTGAAATATTATCATTTGCCATATTTAATTCCTCCATATAATCGACTTTCAGTGATTCAGCTATCATCACTTTATCACTTTTATCCATTTGTTTTGTTTCTAGTTCTTGTGATTTTTCTATTAGCAGTCCTAAACCATTTGCACGAGTGTAACCTTTTTCTCTTAATAACGTCAAAAACTCTTTTATATACCATCCAAGAACACTTAATGCATGGACATCCTCATTAATCTTTTCCAATTGCTTTTCAAAGACATTAATAAGATCTGACATTTCCTGTGATGAGAATATCTTCTGAATATCTTTTATAGGTAGTTGTAACTTTCTAAGGAGTATGATTTGCTGTAGTCGATGTATAGCTTCATCGTCATAAGAACGATAGCCAGCTTCTCCTACCCGGATACTCTCTATTAAACCTATTTCTTCATAATAGCGTAATGTTCTACTGGTTATATCGAATTTTTTTGCAACATCACTAATCTTTTGTACTGAATTCATCTGATCACTCCTGCATTGGTTTTATATGAAGTACTTCATGGATTTATTGTAACACTTGACGTAACGATAAGGTCAATACTTATTTTAAATTAATTGGATATAATTTTCATTTATTCTATTCAACATGGGTAAAAAATTAATAGGATACTTATATCTATTAGATATAGGTAATCGATACCTATATAATAAAGTGCTAGAACTACATTCTAAATAATCTTGAATGTTAGTATATTAATAGTAAATCATCTTTCATATATATTAAACTCTTATTCCATATAACCTAAGAATAATAATTCATCGGAGGAGATTAAATGAAAAAATTCATTATTGTAGTCTCTGCTAAAAAAATTATTTGGATAGTGATTATTGTACTCTTCATCTGCTTTATGGGTTACTCCATCTATCTTTACTTTTATCAGCAGAAATATATCTTTACTGCAACTATGGAGGAACAGGACGCTGTTACTCAGTTGGAAATAGAGAATAAAAGACTAAAAGGAGCTTTAGATAGTATATTACCAGATGAAAAAAAAGTAATGTATGAGAATCCTTCTAGATTATATGGAGACAAAACTATCTCTTATGAAACATTTTCCTTATCTAAAGCTTTGGAAAAAGGGAAATCTATTGACTTTAATATTCTATTTAATGATGCCAATTACATGCGTCCCATGTATAAATCAAGGTGGAAGAGTGCTTATTACAGAGGCTGGTTATCACTCCCCTCCAAAGTTTCAGATGCCCATCATAAGATTTTTATTTTCCCTCTTGGTGCAAGTAGTAATTATGATTTTACAGGAGAACAGGGTGGCTTTTTAAATGTGAGAATAGACGCACATAGAAATAAAAATTTACTTGTATATAACTTTGATGTCAGCTCAGTAATACTATATGAAAATCAAGTGGCTCTAGTGGGAGAACCCAAAAGAACAGGTGCTCAAGTCATCTCTATTGTTCAGGATGATTTATTAGATGAAGTGACCAATGAGAAAGACTTACTCTTCCAACTTAGTACACCTGATGGTTATGAGATTGATTATATTGCTGGTGATGTTATCAAATATGCTTATTTAAAGAAGCGCATTGAAGAGAATACAGTGCAGGGTACTAGCACTGTTCCTGACTCTAATAGTACTATGACACTAGAAGAGCTAATGAAAGAAAATACGTTAATCAAAGAAGAGTTATCCTATTACATCCCTTTAGAAGATGACCTTTTTATTACAGAGCAAAAATGTAGAAATGCTTCATACCTTACTGTTTCAAAAGGAGTAAAGGATATCCCAATCATCATGGAAAAAGGTAATGCTATTGAGTTTAGCATCAACTACCAAGATAAAGAGTTTATAAGACCCATTTATGATCCTATATGGGGAGAAAATTATCAGAAAGGTTGGGCTTATGTTCCGACAAAAATCTGCGAAAATATGCATCTTCTATTCACAGTACCTGTTGATATCGATAACCAAGCTGACTTTTTTAGTAATATGACTCTCCATGAAGAGATTCCTTTAGTTAAAGAGAATAAATCTGGATTTCTTGTCTTTAATTTCACTCCTGAAAAGGTCATGAAATTAGATGATCAGATCATTATTGTTGGTATACCTGAAAGAAAAGGTGTGCATGTTATTACTATAGATCGAGATCAATTAATGGAGGACTCTAACTATATGATTCAACTTGTAACTCCTGATGATTTTGAGATTGATTATGAAATCCTAGTAAACTAATTAGATACAAAAAATCCCCCTTTGGCTTTATTATATAGATTATACCTATAAAACTTAAGGGGGATTTGATGCTATTTTATGACTGGTAAGTAATAGTCCAGTATCACTGTTTTTTGTCCATTATTTTTTGGTATTCCAAACCTCTGCTCGGTATAGACCTCACATGAATAATAATTTGACCAATCAACGTCATAGCCATTTTGCTTTACAGCATCAACAGTCAATCGATAAGTGTTAGGATAGATATCATACTCTTCTCCTTCAATCCAAGCTTTTGCAATAGTACCAGCAGGAATATCATAGGAACTATAACCTTCTGGTACCGGTATATCGGTATTCATAAACATCCCTACTAGGTATGTGAAAGTGCCATCTTCTTCACAGAAATCTCTCATATACCCTACAAAATTACTTGAGATCTCTCTAGGTATATAATCCCTCATATTTAAAAGTACATCATAAGTTCCATCAGAGAAGCATTGTTGCCATAGGGATGGTATTGTTTGATACTCTGTTTGATAGATAGGATTTACTTCTACAATTTTTGTTCTCATTTCTTTTCCAACAATCTTGTATGGTCCAAATTGGACAAACTCTATTTTGCTAAGTGTAGCCATTTTTTATCCTCCCTCTTTACACCATATTTCTTTTACTCACAATTGGTATCCATAGCTCATTTTGAGGTTGATGTCCTGGAGGGTAATAACATTCTATTGCAGGTAAATCAGCCAAAGAGTAGCCTGAAGTTGGAATCCAGTCTGTATATAATCTCTTCCAAACTTTTGGCAGATCAGCAATAGAACTAGCCTCAAAGACTGCCCATTGACTTTCAGGAAAATCTACTTTTTCCATATCTCCAGGTGGATCTGCTTCATGGGACACAGCTGTGTAATAAAGAAATTCATCATTTCTCCCCCAGCCTCCATCAGATAAGATTCCCAAAACACCATCAAAGGATTTACTAGAGTTCCTGTTTGCTAGATCTAATAACTTCGCCGCCATACCATTTTGACTAAGTTCTAACCAAATTCCTGGTACTGAACTAAAGGCTTTTTGTGTGTCAACACGATGTTTAATACCTACAGCCGAGAACTCATCTAGTTTCTCAATTCTATAGTCCATTTCTGCTCCTCCTATAATTGATAGCTGAAAGGACATCTTTGGATAGGCTTTTAGTCTTGCTCCATTCTTTCGCACAGCAATTGGCGTGGTCCCATGCAGCTTATTAAATGCACGCGTAAATGCTGAATGGGATTCATAGCCGTATTTCTGAGCAATTTCAATAACACTTTTGCTGCTTTGCTGTAGTTCAAATGCAGCCAGCGTTAAACGCCTACGCCTAATATACTCAGAAAGTGGTATCTCAGCCATGAATGTAAACATACGTTGAAAATGATAATTAGGACAACAAGCAATTCTGGCCACTTGCTTATAATCACATTCATCTGTCATATGATCTTCAATATAATCGATCGCTGCATTCATTCTATTAAGCCATTCCACTTACATCAACCCTTTCTAAATATAAGTTTAGCAGAAGAGAATATTTTAGCTATGCATTTCATGACAATAAAATGCATAGCTAAATTTTCATATAAAAGTCTTGTATTTAACATTGTATATATTATAGCATGATTGCAAAAACATACTGTCTGTAGAATATAAAAAAGTCATATCGTCTTAGTTATTATCTACTAAAACTATATGACCTTTATATACTAATCGGATTCATTATACTTCTGTATTGATATTTTATAGTACTTTTCGTCCCTAGGCTTAAGGATAGAGACTTCTTTCCACTGCTCATCTTTTTTTATGTATTCATGGAGTAAAACATCCTCTCCATTGGTTAATCTAATAAAATCAAACTTATATTCATTATCCTTATTACTGGCGTATACTTGAAGATAGTTGTTATCCATTTCCTCATCATCAAATGTTAAATCCATCTCGTACCAATTATTATATACAATATGCAAAAAGTACATGTGTTCATAATCCCACCCATGTAATGGGTGACATAAGTATACTTCTGGCGAATAATCTACAGATTTTATTCTCCAGCCAACTTTTTCATTATATTCAGTGGTAACAATTCCATAGTAGTATTCAAAATAGTTGGGCTGACCTTTATATTCACCTTTTTTATATGGATGACCTTTCAAAACTTCAATCTCCACGAAAAAATACTTTATATAATTAGGCGTATTAGGAGGCCGATAAGCAGGTGTTAGATGCAACAAGGTTATTGCTCCTGTTCCTTTAAAAGAATCTTTGAATTCTTCTAAAGTTATTTCCTCTTTTACATCTTCGCTGAGTAATCTATAGGCATAAGGATAGGGTTCATCCATCAATACTATAGAACCACACCCTGCTTGGTAGCCTCTCAAATTGGAAGTCTCTCTAAGGATTCATAATATGCTTGAACAACATCTTCTGCAGATTCATATTTTTCAGGAAAACCTTCAGGTATATATGGCGGAACTTCATCATCCTCTTTTAGACGTCTAAGATCATATTTTAACTTGAGTGCTGGTAATTTGGAAGGTCTTTCAAACCGTTCTCCTAATGCATATGATCTTTCACTATCATCATCTGTTAAGCTATTCTCTGGCGAACTTTCTTCATTCATATGTATGAATGCCCCCATCATCATCGGGCTCTTATTTAATGATATTAAATAGATAACTGTGATTGATAGAAGTATTATAGGTATAAATAGAATACCTATCAGCCTCTTCTTAATGCTTATAATCCGAATGAACATAGTACTACCCCCTCATATTAACTTATGATATGAAGGGGGTTAATAGACATTAGGAGAAACTAAACGAGATAATAAGTTAAGCTATAGCGATTATTGTTTATTTTGTAAATCTAAGCTATAATGTTAAAAAAAGTCAAGAGTATAATTACATAACAAGATATAATAGAACAGGAGCAGGTAGATGGTTTACTTTGAGATCACCCAGGAGATTATTGATTATATTGAGAAAAACCTATATGAGAATATAGAGCTTGATGCCATTGCTAAGCGAACTCATTTCTCACTTATGCAGGTTTATAGAATATTCAGCTTAGTTACGGGTATGACACTTAAGGAATATATAAGAACACGACGAATGACCAAAGCTCTATTGGACATAAAGTATTCAAAGGAGTCTATCCTCAATATTGCGTTAAGGAGCGGCTATACTACCCACGAATCCTTTTCGAGAGCCTTTGTTAAGCTATTTGGAATTCTACCTAATGAATATAGGAAAGCTTCCATTACTATAAATCCAGCATCTAAACCAGAAATAATGAAGAACTTTCTACATAAGGCTTCTCACGAAGCTACAAATACAGGCTTGTATGAGAAGAAAATAATCGATATCTTTTTTGTTACCAAACCAGCTATGAAATTCATAGGGAAGGTGAATGGAGATCATCTTCCACCAGAAAAATTCTATGATGATTGTATAGAGCAAGGAATAGAGAAAAGCTTCGCTAAAATACAAGATAGTCTTTTTTGCTGTGGCGCTTGTCTCAACCAGCCAAACCCATATGATATGCACATGTTCTGTATGGCTGTACCTATTGACTATGATGGTTTGATACCTGATAACCTGGAGAAATTTGATATTCAAGCTTCTGAATATGCTGTTTTCTACTGTAACTCGTACCCAATCGAGGAGCATGGGAGTGTCATTAAGTCAGCTTGGGATTCTGTTGCTTCATTTAACCCAGAAAACTATGGTTATTTATCTAATATGGAAAAGGCACCGATTATAGAAATTGATGATGAACTTGGGTATTTTCTACATATACCAGTTCAAAAAAGAGAGAATGAAAAGGAGGGGGATTTTACATGCCATATCCAGAAAGTTTAAAGAAGTCCTTAGAAAAATATCATATTGACCATGCTATTATAGAACAAATATATGAAGATTATGAAAACATAACAGATAAGTCCTCTAAGAAGGTAAAAATACCATTCATGAGACATGCTATGAAAATCTTAGATGAAAACCTGGATGATGATCAAAGATATGAAGTTATTGATGCTTGTGCATGTTGTTTAGGTGGGGCAAGGCAAAAAAATGTTAAGAAGTTCTCTAAGAGTATTAACGGGCAAAACATGACGCTATTAGAGAAGGTAGATGCACTGCGTGAGGCACATCCCTTTCAAAACTATGCAACTCGCTTAAATGAAGATGGAACTATAAGTGATGGTATCTATTATGAAGTAAACGGTAAATATAAATGTGCTTGCCCATGTCTCAACAAAGAAAAAATTAATGAACCTATTTCTTCTACTTATTGTTTGTGCTGTGCAGGTCATTTCCGTCATCATATTCAAGATGCTTTGGGTATTAAATTGAGAACTAAAGAAGTGGTATCTTCAGCAATTGAGAGTTTAGAGAATGAGCCTTGTGTTTTTACTTTTGAGATTATTGAGTAAGATTAAATAACCATTTGGAGAATCATCTCCAAATGGTTATTTTTATCATCATTATGCTTTTGTTATTTCTTTATAACCGGTATCCATAACTCTACATAAGCTACATCCTCGGTACCACCATAGATTTCTAATTCAGGTCCCTCAGCCTTCTCATAATCTGAAGTTGGAAGCCATTCTGTGTAGAAACGTTTATTAAGACTTCCAAATACGCTACTTATTTTATCCCAAGTAGTTTTTGGCGATGGGAAAATAGCCCATGTTTGGGCAGGTATTTTGACTTTCGTATAACCTTCTGTATTACTTTCATCATTAACAAAGGAGCATAACATATAGGGGAATGTATGATGATCGGCTTTTCTATAATTCATTACCCCATGAATTTTACATAGATCCTCACCAATAAATGAAGGTAACTTCCCAGCATCCTTATAAAGTCTTTCATAGGAACCATTTTGATGACACTGGGTCCATAATTGCCCTGGCTGAGTTAAATAGTTCGTATCACCTACTGTTGAGACTAATGCTTCAATACCAAATACCTCAAAGGAATCTTTCTTTTCGATTCTGTAATCCATTTCTTTTTCTCCTTTAATCGAAATTTGAAAGGATATACATGGATAGGCTTTAAGCTTAGCACCATCTTTGCGCGCCATTGATGGTGTTATACCATGAAGTGCTTGAAATGCTCTTGCAAATGAAACAGGTGATTCATAACCGTACTTCATAGCTACATCTATTACTTTAATATCACTGTTTTGAATCTCAAAGGCTGCTAATGTTAATCTTCTACGCCTTATATATTCGGCTAGGGATACATCTGTTATGAATGAAAACATCCTTTGAAAATTATAAGATGAACAACATGCTTTTTGTGCAACAACGTTCATATCAATTTCACCTGCTAGATTATCCTCAACATAATCTAATGCGCATTTCATTTTCTTTATCCAATCCATTGGTAACCCTCCTTTCGATTTAAGTATATCTAAAATGGGAATTACTATCGCAACTTTTCTTGCACTAAACTATTGACTCTAAATGGAATGAAGATATAAGAGGTAGTACTATACGTCCATTCCACACATCTTCAACACCCAACTCTTTTGGTGATATGTTTTGATAATCTCCATTCATACCTTGTATGTCAATACCACCCTTTTCAGTTATCGTAATGATGCCATATAACCCTTCATCATATAAAACAATATCCTTTAGATAGGGATATTGTTTATGTATTTCATCAGAGTAACAAAAATGCTCATATTGTGGTCCTAGCCATATATATGACATTGAATTCATACCCAAATAATATGTTTGTCCAATTTTTTCAAGGGAATCACCATGATCATGTCCATTCACACATAAAAGCACTCGTTTTCCTGTTTGATTTACGCTATTAATTAGATCTCTGACTTCATTTCTATTATGTACACCTCTTTTTGCAAACTCATTTTCAAAGCTATGATGTGAGAAAATAACGAAATACTCACTACTATCGTTTACTTGATCTTCTAACCACATTAGCTCATCCTCTGGGACAATTGGATATGTATCTTTGGTCTTATTATAATTTCTTCTACAATAAGGTTCGTATCCTTTGTCTGTCTTAATGAAGCAGGTGTCTAATACAATAAACTTAACATTACCATATGTAAATGAATAGTAGCTACTATCCATATCTAAAAATTGCATAACTTCTTCCTTAGTAAATAAATCTGAATCATGGTTGCCCATTAAATGATACAGTGGTTTTCCTACACTATAAAGCATATCCAGCAGCACTTGATTTTCTTCCTTCGGACTACAGAAATCTCCTAGTTGAATAATGAAATCTAGATCTTCATTTCTGATATTGTTTATGAAGTTTTCAATTCTTCGATGCCCATCAGGAATATGTTCATAGTGCAAGTCAGTGAATACTGCAAATTTAACTTGAGCCATCTATACACCTCCGCATGGTCTAAAAACTTAATAACTAAATGAGAAAAGTGCTTATATGCATCAGTTTATTAGTCCTCTAAAAGTAAAATCTTATTGCCGTCCAAATCAAGGAAAGGAAGTTCTTTACCTCCCCACACTGCTATTGTAGGTGGTTCTAAAATCACTCCTTTTTCTTTTAATTCAGTATATGTTTGATCTAAATCATCGCATGAGAATACAAAGTTGACTTTTCCTTCGCTTGATTTACCCCATTTGTTCTCATCCCAAATAACTATAGCTGGAGTATCTTCGATAAATCCTAGAGAAACACCATCATAATTTTCATCAGGTTCTAATATAGGCAACCCTAATTTGTCATTATAGAATTTTACCAAGGCTTCAGGGTTCTTGGAAGAAATATTAACACAATGATACTTCGTAATCATAAGTTTTACCTCCTAATTTTTATTTATTTAAATATTACTTTAACTTGTTCTTAAATTGATATATCAAGCTAACAACACTCCACCGAGTAATAATTACTATTTTACCACATTATTACTTCTACTACTATTCTATGTAACACACTCATCCTTATAGTTTTTCTCTTTAAAAGGTCCTTCATATATTCTGGAATAATAAGACTAATTTGAAGGGTATAATTCTATGCAAGAAGTAAAAATTATGATAAAGTAAAATGATAGGATAATGTATATTATTGGTAGTCCAAGAACAAATGATTAATTGATTAATAGGCAAGAAAGGAGACATATGATTTATTTAAATTATTTCACATTTCCTGATGAAGATATGGAATCCGACTTTATATATAATATAAAGAGAACATGCTATGACTCTTATTATCCATTTAAGATATTATCAGCCCATGGTCTTGAGAGAATTGATTTTAATCCTATTACTATTTTATATGGTGGAAATGGTTCGGGAAAATCAACAGCACTAAATATTATAGCAGAAAAAATAAGCCTCAGGCGCGATTCAGTCTATAATAAATCTAATTTCTTTCCTGACTATGTCAATATGTGCAAGATGTCTCTTGATGCTGACGTTACAGAAAATAGCAGAATTATCACAAGTGATGATGTATTTGACTATATGTTGAATATACGTAACCTAAACGAGGGGATTGACTTAAAAAGAGAAGAACTTTTTGAAGAATATTTGGACACGAAATATTCTAATTTTCAACTAGAGTCGATTGCAGATTATGAACAATTAAAAAAAGTAAATAATGTTAGACGTAAAACACAGTCAAGATTCGTGAGAAGTGAATTGATGGATAATGTAAGGGAATATTCTAATGGAGAAAGTGCATACAGATATTTTACTGAAAGTATTGGTGAAAATGGACTTTATCTATTGGATGAGCCTGAGAACAGTCTTTCTCCAAATCGTCAGATAGAATTAAAGAGTTTTATTGAGGACTCTATACGTTTTTTTGGATGTCAATTTATTATATCTACTCATTCACCGTTTCTTCTTGCCATGCGAGGAGCAAAAATATATGACCTCGATGAAGCTCCAGTTGATATAAAACGATGGACAGAATTAGATAACGTACGTAAATACTATGAATTCTTTAAATTACATGATAATGAATTTTAATAGCATTAGGTAACACCATATGGATAAAAAAAATCATGGTTGTGGATGAGATTTTGCTCACCATGACCATGATTTTTGATAGGACTTTTTTATTTGTGATAAAACTTTTTTCTTATTATAACTCAACTCTTCCCTCTAATGCACGCGATAGAGTTACTTCATCGATGTATTCGAGATCACCACCGACAGGTACTCCGTTAGCTATTCGGGTAACTTTTGTACCTAAAGGTTTTAGAAGCTTTGCTATGTACATAGCTGTTGCTTCACCTTCTACATTAGGGTTCGTTGCTATAATGACCTCATTAATGCCTTCTGTACCTATGCGGGTAATAAGTTCCTTGATCTTAAGATCAGAAGGTCCTATCCCTGCCATGGGAGAAATTGCTCCATGTAGTATATGATATAGTCCTTCGAACTGATTGGTTCGTTCATAAGCAGCCATATCTCTTGGATCTTCAACGACCATAATAATGGAATCATTCCTTTTGGGTGATGCACATATCGGGCAGAGGTCAGAATCTGTTAAGGTACAGCATTTTTTGCAATACCTTACTTTACTCTTTGCTTCTTTTATAGCTGATGATAGGCGATCTACTTGCTCTTCAGGTTGATCTATAATATAAAAAGCCAATCTTTGAGCAGTCTTTCGTCCAACACCAGGTAATCTTGCTAATTCATCAATGAGATTAGTTATGGGATTCCCATAATAGTTCATTAAAATAAGCCTCCAGGTAAGTTCATTCCACCTGTTATTTTTGACATTTCGCCGTTAACCATTTCATCAGCTTGGCGCATTGCTTCATTAACTGCCGCAATGATTAAATCTTGAAGCATTTCAATATCATCTGGATCAACAACTTCTTCAGCAAGTTCAACACCAACAAGTTCTTTTTTACCTGTTACTTTTACTTTAACAGCACCACCGCCAGCAGTTGCTTCTACAACTTTTGCATCTAACTCTTCTTGCATATCAGCCATTTTCTTTTGCATCTTTTGTGCTTGTTTCATTAAGTTATTCATGTTACCTGGCATACCTCCAGGGAATCCACCTTTTCTAGCCATGTTTTATTCCTCCTTATATTCCAAAAAATAATTTGCAATTAGAAAATATTTTAAAGGTCAATATATTATTGAACTTCAATTGGAAAATCAACTTTTTCCATAATCTTTTTAATTTGATCTTCTTCATTATCTGGTTCCGCTTGTTCTTCTGTAGTGTTACCATAATAAGTAGCGTATAACCTATCATATTCTTGTTGATTGATAGGGCGGATATTGAACCGTTTACCAAAAACCTCTTCATAAGTTTCATTGATTTCATTCAATCGACGATTTTCATCTTCTTTTAGTATATCTTCTTGTACCTTTGTTTGACACACTAAATATAGAATATCGTCTGATATATAACCGGCTGTTAGATGATCTAATACTACCAGCATAGATGGATTAGCTTTTGCTATTCGTTCTTTAACACCTGTCCATTTCTTTGCAGCTTGTTTAACTTCATCTGGAACAGCCTTTGGTTTTTTAGTCGGCTTTATTATCTCAGTTTTTGGTTGTTTTTGTCCCGCTGGTGCAGCGACTACTTGAACACCCTTTTGAATTTTTTCTTCTAAAGCTTTAATGCGCACCATAAGTCCATCAAAGGATTGGTCTGTTTCTACTTGACATAACTTAATGATATTAATTTCAAGTAGTATTCTTTTTTGTGTGGCATATTTCAAAGCACTCTCAATACTAGATAACGTGCTTAAAAATCGTGTTAAATCATGGTAAGATACCTGAGTTGCTTGGTCCATTAAACGCTTAACATTCTCTTCAGATAAATCCAAGATATCCCCATGTCCATTTGTCGATTGAATAACAAGAAGATTTCTAAGATGTTTAATCAAATGTAAAACAAATTGATTAATGTCCCTTCCGTCAGCAATAACTTTATCAATAAGCTGAATAGCTTTTAAACTGTCTTTTGCTACAAGAGCTTCCGTCATATCAAAGAATACACCCTGATCCACTGCTCCTAGTAATTCGAGAACCATGTCCATGGTTATGGTTTGATCCAAGTAAAAAGCTATACATTGATCCAAAATACTTAAAGCATCCCTCATAGATCCATCAGCTAAGGTTGCTATATATTTAATAGCTTGTTCTTCAACGTCTGTGCCTTCTTGTCCCATATAATCGCTGATTTGTGACGCAATTTCGCTGACACCAATACGCTTAAAGTCGTAACGTTGACATCTGGAAAGAATGGTCGGTAAAATTTTATGAGGTTCTGTTGTTGCTAAGATGAAAATAACATGCTCTGGTGGTTCTTCTAATGTCTTAAGTAATGCATTAAAAGCTCCTACTGAAAGCATATGCACCTCATCTATTATATAGACTTTATATCTTCCCTTTGTTGGAGTATACTTGACTTCTTCACGAATCTCACGAATATTATCAACACTATTATTGGACGCTGCATCTATTTCAATAACATTTATTCCTTGACCTGCATTTGCAGCATAACAAGCTTCGCATTGATTACATGGCTCACCATCAACTAAGGCTTCACAATTCAAAGCTTTTGCAAAGATCTTCGCTGTTGAGGTCTTACCTGTTCCCCTTGTACCGCAGAACAGATAGGCATGTCCAATACGACTTGCATTAATTTGATTTTTTAATGTTTTTACAATGTGATCTTGACCGATGACATCTTCAAATGTTTTAGGTCTCCACTTACGATATAAGGCTAAATATCCCATATAAACACCTCATATATAATATATCAAACTTTAACTCTAAAACAAAGTAGTTTATATATAAAAGTTTAACTTATAACTAAATCATTCTTTAGGGAGTTAAGTATGTAAAAAATTCTATTACGCTTGCTGGAAAGACAACAATGCCCTATACAGCTGGATATTAAAAAAGACCCTGCATAGGGTCTTGTTAGTATAATTAAATCCGTGCGTTTCGCTTCGACAGCAATCTCCAAGCGTTACCTCAGCAGTTAGCTCGGACCAGGCACCCTCGCGGCACACAGAAGTGTTTACTTAGTGCTGCTTCCTTCCGGACCTGACACGGTTCGTAAATTTCTGTTGCGCAAGACCCAATCGTCATTACCACTTGCTAAGGGCAGACCTTACAGACTGACAGCCTCAGCTCAACATCACCCCTGCTATAGCGGATTGCAGGTTCAGGGCACCGCTACCTCCCCGGCTGCACGGAAAATTTATGACTTATTAAGGCAGTACTAAAACTGCTTCTCTAGTATATTACTTTTATAAGTGTTTGTCAACCGTAAGAGTTTAAAAACTTATTACAATTATTACATTTTTTTCTATTTGTTTTTTTTGTGTTTTTGCTGCTGCCGCATTGCTTTAAAAAATTGCTTCAATAGCTGACTACAGGGCTCTTCTAAAACACCTTCCATGACCTCTACTTGATGGTTAAACTTAGGTTCTTGGAGTAAATTAACAATGGAACCTGCACACCCAGCCTTTGGATTTCGACAAGCCATGACAACTTGAGGTATTCGGGCTTGAACAATAGCACCTGCACACATAGGACAAGGCTCTAAAGTGATATACATCGTACATTCTTCTAATCGCCAATCCCCTATATACTGTGATGCTTCATTAATAGCTTGAATCTCAGCATGGGCTAAGGTACTCTTTTTGCCGTTTCTTTGATTATAACCCTTCCCAATGACCTCATCATGGTAAACGATTACTGCTCCAATTGGAACCTCATCTTCTTGGTATGCCTGCTTAGCTAAATCATATGCTATTTCCATATAGTATTCATGTTGTTGGTCCATTGCTCTACTCCTTTGTAACGAATATATCTCTTATTCAACGACGACACCTTTTTTTAGAATAATGTTAGCATATAATGCTGTCTCTCCTGTTGCAACCACTGCATAAGCTTCTTTTGCACGGTCATAGAAAGCAAACCTCTCAACCTCTTCGATCGCTTTATCGCCTTCATTCTTCTTAATGACTTCCTTATAAGTATCCCATATAACGGGTACAGTAGGATCACCTTTAACTACTTTCATTAAAGCAACTTGCTTTACTGAGTATGTATCTAGTGGTAAGAACTTTAATATGGCATCTAAAATTTCTGGAACACCATGGCCATCTAATCGAACAACTCGTTGTCCCATAGATTCTGATGGAAAGTTACCATCTGCAATAACAATCTCGTCACCATGTCCCATTTCCATTAAGATTTTTAGTAGTTCAGGTGATAATATACTTGGAATTCCTTTTAACATAGAGTATCCCTCCTTTTAATTATTTCTTACTTTTCTTTAATTAATCACTGACTTATCAGTTTATTCATTAGTATTTTATCACTAAATCAATTATTTCACCACAATTTTTTAACGTTCAAGTATTTACATTACATACAAGATGGCATCCAAAATAATTGGAAAATTTTAAAAAGATACTTGAAAAAAATTTTTTAATGGTGCTAAGTCTTATGTATTCCTCTATGGAACCGTTGTCATAGTCTTCCACCTTCCTTGACAACTATATATGGAAATCATTATAATTATAATGCTAGATATTGTGTTTGGGACAAGTTCTAAATATAGAGAAATAACTTGATTTTAAGCACCTTTCAGCACTATTTATGATTTAATCAACCCTCATTTTGGGAGTAACGTTAAACAATTAAATGAGCGTTGAATCATCTACTAAAGTGAAGAAGCCACACTTAAAACCTGGCTAGAAAGTACAGTGAGAGGGGAATTTATATGCTTACAAATATTGTTAAGCGCGACGGGTCCATACGCCCTTTTAATCAAGAAAAAATCAAAAATGCTATTTATTGTAGTCTGGTAACCTCCAATAAGGATCGTAAACTTATTCAACTGCAAAACTTATCACAAGCTATATGTGATAAAGTGGTCTATAAACTAAATAGAAATGAACACGATGGCCAAGCCCCAACAGTTGAAGAAATCCAAGATTTAGTGGAAGATACCCTTATTGAAATGGGTGAAAAAGAAGCTGCAAAAGAGTACATCCTATACCGTTTTAAACATAAAGAAATTAGAGAAGGTAAAATAGCGTTATTGGATGCAGAGAAGATGGTTACAGATTATGTAACACAGCATGATTGGCGAGTTAAAGAAAATGCTAATATGGGCTTTTCTTTGCAAGGTCTCAATAATCATATGATTTCTGAAGTAACAAAGAACTTCTGGTTAACCCGAATTTATAATGAGAATATTCGTCATGCCCATGTAGATGGCGATTTACATATTCACGACTTAGGTTTGTTATCTACTTATTGTTGTGGTTGGAGTCTGGAAGATTTATTACTAAAAGGCTTTGGCGGCGTAGAAGGTAAGATAGAAAGTAGTCCAGCCAAACATTTCAAGACAGCTTTAGGTCAGCTGGTTAACTTTTTCTATACTCTTCAAGGTGAAGCAGCTGGTGCACAAGCATTTTCTTCATTCGATACATATATGGCACCATTCCTTCGATTTGATGAGTTATCCTATGAAGAAGTTAAACAAAGCATGCAAGAATTTATTTTTAATTTAAATGTTCCAACAAGAGTTGGTTTCCAAACGCCTTTTGTTAATCTAACCATGGATTTGGAATGTCCTAGAACTCTTACTGACCAACCTGTTATTATAGGTGGAGAACTCATTCAGGATCATACCTATGGGGAATTCCAAGAGGAAATGAACATGATTAACAAAGCTTTTTGTGAAATTATGATGGCTGGTGATGCCAAAGGTAGGATCTTCACTTTCCCAATTCCAACCTATAATATAACCGGCGATTTTGACTGGGGTAATCCTGTTATTGATAAAGTCATGGAGATGACAGCTAAATACGGTATTCCTTACTTCGCCAACTTCGTTAATTCAGATATGTCACCTGAAGATGCACGTTCCATGTGCTGCCGTTTACGATTGGACAATCGTGAATTACGAAAAAGAGGCGGTGGTCTCTTTGGAGCTAATCCTCTAACAGGTAGTATTGGCGTTGTAACCATTAATTTACCGCGTTTAGGCTATTTATATAGAGAAGAGAATAAATTCTATGAAGAACTACATCGTCTAATGGAGCTTGCTAAGTCATCTTTAGAGACGAAACGACAAGTTATTGAAAAAAATACATTAATGGGACTTTACCCCTATAGTCGCCATTACTTAAAAACAGTTCATGAACGCTTCGGTGTTTATTGGAAAAATCACTTCAGTACCATTGGTATTAATGGTATGAATGAATGTATCCTTAACTTCTTTAATGGTAAAGAAGACATAACATCAGAAGCTGGACAAGCCTTTGCTAATAAAGTTCTTGACTATATGCGTGAAGTAATTTCTGATTATCAGGAAGAAACAGGTCATCTATATAATTTAGAAGCTACACCAGCTGAGGGTACAGGCTACCGACTTGCTCGCTTGGATCAAGCTAAATTTAAGGATATCTTGGTAGCAGGTGAAGATGAACCTTATTACACTAACAGCTCCCAATTGCCTGTTGGATTTACTCCTGATCTCTTTGATGCCCTTGAGCTTCAAGAAGATCTTCAAACAAAATATACTGGTGGAACAGTATTTCATGGTTTCTTAGGTGAGCGTATCGAAGACATCGAAACATGTAAGATGCTCATTAAGAAAGTCATGACTAACTATAAAATACCCTATTTTACGGTATCACCTACATTCTCTGTCTGCCCAGATCATGGGTATATTTCTGGTGAACATTTTAATTGCCCAACTTGCCAGAAAGATGCAGAGGTTTGGACTAGAATCGTTGGTTTCCATCGTCCTGTTCAAAACTGGAATAAAGGTAAGCGTGAAGAATATGCTGAGCGCCAAACTTTTCAGGTGAGTTAGTGAACATACAAGGTTTTATTAAAACTTCTCTTCTGGATTTTCCAGGTAATATAGCTTCTACTGTTTTTACAAGTGGTTGTAACTTTAATTGTCCTTTTTGTCATAACCCTTCCCTTATCTTAGATGAAGGCTCTGATGAGATCATACAAACTGATGTTATTTTAGCCCATCTGAAAAAAAGACAAGGTCTTATTGATGGCGTCTGCATAACTGGCGGAGAAGCTACTTTACAAAAGAATTTACTTCCCTTTATTAGGGAAGTGAAAAAATTGGGTATGAAGGTGAAATTAGATACCAACGGCTATTCTCCTTCTATCTTACAAAACCTTATAGAAGATAATCTTGTAGATTACATTGCTATGGATATAAAGAATAGTCCCAGTAAGTATGCCAAGACTTGTGGACTTAAGGCTCTTGATTACAGCAAAATCAAAGAGTCCATTCAACTTATAAAAGCTAGCGGTATATCTCATGAATTTCGTACAACGATTATGAAAGATTTACATGATCTTGAAGATCTTGAAGCTATATCTGAGGAGATCAATGGTTGTGATCGCTTCTGTTTACAGCAATACCGTTATCAAGAAGGTCAAAATTGTCAGTTCTCGGCCTACGAACCTGAAACACTAATAAGTTGGCAGGAGCATCTGACCTCCCTCTTTAAAAGAGTTGAGGTCAGAGGTATATAAAAAACAAGCATATGAAAGTCATTTTTCATATGCTTGTTTCTTACTTTATATGCTTAACACTTAATTATCCAAACAAGAAGGCTATTTGGTTTCTGCCTCTAGCTTTTGCTTCGTATAGAGCTTTATCGGTTATATGTAATATGTCGTCAATGGAGCTCTCCTCAGTCAACTGCATATTGGCGGCACCGATGCTCAGTGTCACATGATTAGTAATTTTTGAATTCTTATGTCCTATCTTCAGCTGATCCATCTTCTCTTTTACTGCATTTGCTGATTTCATAAGAGATCTACTGGTTGCATCTTTTAGAACAATAATGAATTCATCACCACCATATCTAGCAATAAAGTCTTCTTGATCTAATACTTCTTGTAGCACATTAGCCACTGTTTGAATACATTCATCACCTTTCAAGTGTCCATAATAATCATTGTATTCTTTGAAATAGTCAATATCGATAAAGAGCATGGCAACACGTTCTGATGTCATATTATGGACCTTATCTTGTAAAGCTCTTCTATTATATAAGTTAGTCAATGGATCTCTTGTTGATAAGCGATTAAGCTGTTTGGATTTTGTTAGATTACGTATGGCTACTGATGCAAAGGACGCAATAATTTCCATCAACTCAATATCTTCTTGAGTATAAGCATTTTCACGGCTGCTTTGAATTGTAATGACACCAAATACCTCCATATCATCATAGAGGGGAATGTAAATTACTGATCGCATGGTTGTCGTTTTACTTACGGAACCATCATTTGAGTCTAACACTTTAAAGCTACCTTTGTACTGCTTAAGGTCATTAATGTAGAGATGCTCTTTTTCTTTAATAACCTTTGAAATGATATTTTGCTCTTTATCAAAAGGTAACTCACCTTTAATTGCAGAACGCTTGTCCAAGTTAAAGAAGTTAACGATAATGCGAGTCTTACTATCGTTGAGTAAACAAATTCCAAAAATATCTGCTTGCGTTAAGGATAAGATGTTGTGATGCAACTCTGAAAATACAGAATCCATTTCACTTTTTAATAAGATATTTTTACATAAGTCATGGATATGTTTAACTGATTTATTCATACGATGTAACATTTCATTTTGACGTTGCAATCGCATAACCTTCTTATGGGATTCAAACTTCTCATCAACTGATTTCATACTGTTTCTAAGAGTAACCTGTCGTTGTTTCTCTTTTGTATTTTGGTAATCATAAAACAACTTAAGGTATTTAATAAGTTCTTCACTGTTCTGGAATGACTCATATATTTCTATTAAGCCTTTTAAGGCTGTTTCTATAGCAGGATCAAAACCTTTTTCTTCAGCCGTTTTCAGAGCGTATCGATAATACTCAATGGCACATTTTTTCTTACATAGATGTTTTAGTATTTCAGCTTTGTAGTTCATAAATTGGATATAATCATTTGTTTTATCATTTATCGTTAGCTTAATCCCCTCATTTATATGGATTAATGCCTGTTGATAATCTTCTAATTTAATGTAAATCTGAGTTACAAGATTATAATAATAACTCCATACAACGGATATATTTTTGTCACTTAACGCTTGCTTACTTTTTTCAGCATAAAATTTTGCTAGTTCTAACTCACCTAATTTTATATAGCTTTCACAAATATTTAGATGAATAATGGTGTAATGTATAACGTCTGTTTCTGTCACGTATTCCGTACATTGTAAAAAGCTCTTTAATGCTTTTTTTGTTTCTCCGACTTCAGCATACATGACACCAAATGAATTAAATATTTTTAGGAATATCTCTTTTTCGCTGCCAATTTTAAATGATTCATCGTAGGCCGCATATAAGTATTCATAAGCTAATTGATAATTGCTAGAGTCTTTAAGAATGGCTGTATATTCTAGATACATATGAATTCTTAGTTCTACTTCTTCAACAAGCCTTAGAGCTTTTAATATGTAAACTTCTGCAACTTCCCACTCATTCAAATGTCTTTTACTCTTAGCCATATAATAAAGACCATAGGCACAAATTCTCTTATCCTCTGTATCTGAATATTTCTCATAAACAGATTTAGCGAAGCTATAACACTTTTTGGGGTCAACAAAACTATATTTCTCCATCTCGGTAATATATTGTTGGTTCGCTACACTCTTTGTCATAAAATCACTCTTCCGTTTATTGATAGGATTACGTCACAAAAAGTACTTAGTTGATTGGGGTAATGTTTCTTAATCCTATTATAATCAGTTTCTACGAGTGTATCAACCTTTTTTCCTTTCTTGTTCATATATTGAAATAAAAAATTGAAATATTGAATAAGGTTGGATTTTTTTAAGGGAAAATTTTATAGGTTAATATGGCAGAAGCGATAATACCCGCTAGATTAGCTATTAAAGCTCCTGGTAGTGTGTATCTGGTTTTTCGTATATTGACTGTCATAAAATAAATGGACATGGTATATAAAATTGTTTCAGTACACCCCATCATTATGGAGCACATTCTACCAATAGTTGAATCTGGTCCAAATGTCCTAAAAATATCTAGAACTAAGCCCAGTGTCGCCGAAGCTGAAACTGTTCGCATTAATGCAATAGGTACTAACTCAGATGGAAAGTTCATGAGGTCACTCACTGGCTTGAGAGCTCCAGTCAATAAACCAAGTGCACCAGATGCTCGAAATATACCTACTGCTACCATTAATCCAATAAGAGTTGGCATTATTTTTAAAACAATTTTGAATCCATCAGCTGCTCCTTCTACAAAAGCATCGAAGACCTTTACCCTTTTTGTTAACCCGTATACGATGATTAAAATGAAAACTAAGGGAATGAGTAAGTCTGATATTAACATTATAAGCTTCATTCTATCCCACCTTTTCCATAACTTTAGCAAAGATAACACCTGCTAATGTAGAAGCTAATGTGGCTACAATGGCTGGACCAATAATTTCAGATGGATTAGCAGAGCCGTATTGAGATCGATAGGCTAAAATATTAACTGGAAGTATTTGCACTGATGAAATATTGACAATAAGGAATGTACACATGGCTTTACTTGCCACTTTTTTATCTTTGTTGAGCTCTTGTAAACTTTTCATTGCTTCTAAACCTGGTGGTGTAGCTGCCCATCCTAAACCTAAAACATTTGCAATCATATTGGTTGCAATATATTTTTGCGCTGGATGATGATCTGGTACATCAGGAAATAAAAAACGTAAAATCGGTCTCATTTTTTTGGTTAGACTACTGATTAATCCGGCTTTTTCACCAATACGCATAAGCCCCATCCACATAGAGATAACACCTAATAATGTTATGCAAAGGCTTACAGCTTCTTTAGATGAGTCGATAGCTGCTTGTGTAACATCATCTAGGCTTCCGTTGTATGAGGCTACAATGATGGCTAATACAATCATTCCCGCCCATATATAATTAAGCATTCAATAGTATCCTCCATAACTAACTTGTTACTTAATTATATATTTATGGTAATATTAATATTTTTAGAACATCCTCGTTTAACCCATTTCCCGGTTTCTAAGCACCTTTAAAAATACAAGATAAATCCTCCAGATGCAATCTTAAAATTAAAATTGCTGTAGTATTACAGAGAATATTAAAAAATTTTGCAGAATTTATTACAATATGATGAATTTTTAAAGGCTCCACTTGTGTTTGACAAATAATATCGTATAATAGAATAAATACTTACTTTGTGTTGATTTGTTAATACATAATATTACAATCAGAATTACTAACAATTAACAAAATTGCAGCATTATATAATATATCAAAATTATGTTGACTAATTTTGATATATATGGTATTATTACATTGTTAGTTATTGTCGAAGTAAATTTTTATTTTTTTTTAATTTTTTACAAAAAGAGATATAAAAGAGAGAAGAAGGAGTGGAAAAAATGAAGTCTACAGGTATCGTAAGAAAGGTTGACGAATTAGGAAGAGTGGTTTTACCTATCGAATTACGTAGAAATTTCGATATTAATGTAAAAGATTCTTTAGAGATTTTCGTTGACGATGAAAGAATTATTTTAAAGAAATATCAACCAGCTGACATCTTTACAGGTGAAATGGATGACTTAATTGAGTACAAAGGTAAAAAAGTATCTAAAGCATCTATCATTGACATGGCTAGACAAGCTGGCTTAAAAATCGAAGAATAATAAGCTAATAAAGTTTTAGATAAACAGGAGCAAGGTTAAACCTTGCTCTTTTTCTTATATTTTTTCTTTCTCTTTTTCTAACTGTGCATATACCTCACGCTTGGATATGCCCCTATCCTTAGCAACTTTTTTCATAGCATCCTTTTTACTAAGTCCTTGATCTAAATAAATACCCATATGTTGATTGAGATCATATGTCATCCAGCTTTCTATTTGCTCTTCTTCAATTTTTCTTAAATCTTTGCCTTGTATGATGAGAACAAATTCTCCTCTAGGTTCATTCTCTTCAAAATAAATTAAACTATTTTCGAGTGTTGTTGGAATGACCTTCTCATGCCTCTTAGTTAACTCCTTAGTTATCGAAATTTGTCGATTTCCTAGAGTTTTGTAGAGATTTGTCAATGTTTGTTTTAATCGGTGAGGTGCTTCATACAGGATGATAGTCCTTGTCTCATTTTCTAATAAAGATAATCTTTCTTTCATTTTCTTCTTATCTGTAGGCAGGAAACCTTCAAAACAAAAATAACGTGTAGGTTGTCCAGAAATGATAAGAGATGTAATTGCTGCCACTGCCCCAGGTAAAGATGTTACTGTTATACTTTCATCTAAACAAGCTTTTACCAATTCCTCACCAGGGTCGGATATTCCTGGCGTACCTGCATCGGTAACTAAGGCTAAATTTTTTCCATCTTTTAAATCTTTGATCAATTGGTTGCCTTTAACATGTTTATTATGTTCATGATAACTTGTTGTTGATGTGTGTATATCAAAATGATTCAATAGCTTTCTTGTATGTCGTGTATCTTCACATGCAATAAGATCCACTTCTTTTAATGTATTAATACCACGAATAGTCATATCATCTAAGTTGCCAATAGGCGTTGCTACAAGAAATAAACTTCCGTATGCCATAGAATTACCTACTTTCTTATATCCCATTATATTATTTCTTCGATTGAATGAATTACACTTTATGTGAGTTAATTCTATTATAACCGAAATCTATGGTGCTGACCACATAAGCATTACTATGCGGAAAAGGGTATTTTTTTAAAATAAGTTCTTATCAGTCAGGATTTGACTTGAAATTACAATATAAACATATTATTATTATTATATACTAAAACTTCACACATCAAATACTTATGTGAAGCAATCATAATGATATTGAATAAATATTCAGTATCGTTGATCAGCGTATTTAATTTGAGAAGTTTAGTTATCAAGTAAAACTTTGATGGCATGTATCCCCCGAATACTGTCAGTGAGTTTTGCTCCTTTTCTCTGAGCCATAAGTCACTATTTAATCTACCTAATGCCCATCAGCTAAGGTGATACATAAAGTTTGTTAATAAAGGGTTTCTTACACTAATCAACACTTGGGATAAATACAAATATACATAATTCTAAATAAGTTCATTAATCGATTAAAGATTAATGCCTCTTATTAATAAGGGGTTGATTAATAAAATGTTGTTATGGAAAGCCCTAACTTTGTACTTAGAAGAACTCAAAACTGATTTCTTATATGGAATTTCATCGCAGTTTGATAAAACAATCTATAATATATTTAGAGACGTTAACATCAAATATATTCCTTTTAAAAGAGAATCAGGTGCAATTTTTTCGGCTTTAAAATATGCTAAACTATCACATAAAATTGGAATTTGCTTTATAGATACAGAAGCTTCCTTTGATAGTTGTATTAATGGTATCGCTCATGCGTACCGTTCAAAAGTTCCTTTATTGACGATTAACTGCCTAGATGATGCACAAATTGAGCAACATTTAACATTACATATTACAAAATACTCAAAAACTATTGATCATCCTTGGGAGGTATTAAAAGAAATAAACACAGCGATTAATATCGCCTTAACACCTCCATATGGACCAGTTCATTTAGCATTTCCAAGTAAATTTCTTTTCTATTCATTTAAAGAGGATCTTCAACTTCCTAAACCTTTGAATGTCCCCCAGAAAGATGACCTTTCACTGTCTAAAGCTATTGAAATTATAAATAGACATGATCATGGTTTAATTTTCATTGGAGAAGGTTGTAGAGGTTCAAGGGAGAATATTAAGAAACTAGCAAGCACATTGCACTGGCCAATTATATCCACAAGCAATGCTAAAGGCATTGTTAGTGATACTTTTGATTATTATATAGGTAGGTATAGCTCAACACTCAGCCCCACTGTTAAAGAGTTTATAGAAACCTATAACTATGATGTTGTACTCATTCTTGGCTCATCCTTAGGTAATACCATGGACTCAGATTTTATGGAAAGGTTTATAAAAAACAGGCATACTATACATATTGATTATGACCAAAACGAATTGGTAAAGATTTATAATACAACAGTTAATGTCCATACGGATATTGAAAGTGCTTTATTAAAAATGCTCTCCTGTTTATATCAAAAAAAATGTCGCAAAAGAATATCTTTACCAAGCAATACACCGCTTGATAGCGTTCACTCATTTATGAAAGACTTCTTCAAGGTCTTTGCAACAGTTATTCCACAGCAATCCAACCTCATTATCGATAGCAGGTTCTTTAATGAATATATTATTGAATCTATTCTTTTAGGTGATGAAATGATTTTGGATTATACCATGGACCATTCCATAGGTTCAGGGGTTAGTGGATCCATTGGCAGCTATTTAGCCGCACCAGAACATCTATGTATTTGTCTTCTTGATGATTATGTATTTTTTAAAGATGGCTATGAGCTATTTACAGCCAGCAGAAAGGGATACCCTATCCTTTATGTAGTCATTAACTATCATGGTGATCAATACATCGATAAGAGTGATTTTTCCATTAGCGCTATCGCTAAAGCTACACATATTGATAGCCTAACCATTAGAGAACCTAATGAGTTAGAATCCATTAAACCACTTATTCAGAACTTAGAGAAAACGTTTTTGCTTGATATCGTTATTGATGGACCTGTGCTTTCCAATCCACATCGTTGTAAATTTAATAACTAAAAATGGTGGTATTATTTAAGGGATTAACCTCTTTTGATGGTTAATCCCTTTCTAACATTATATTTCCCACAGTTCATAATTACCCATTGATACACCTAATGCACCAGCCTTCAGCACCTCTATAATGTCCTCTTTATCATTGATGAGACCACCAGCAATGATAGGCGTCCTTATCTCATGGCTTATTTTTTTTATAGTCTTTGGAAGGACTCCTGGCATTAGTTCTACCAAATCTGGTTTCACCGATCTTATGGTCCTAATAGTGGTATCACAGGAAAGGCTATCTACAAGAAAAAACCTTTGGATGGTAAAGATACCCATCTCTTTTCCATACTTTATAGCACTGCTCCTGGTACTGATTATTCCGTGTGGCTTTACCACCCTGCAAATAAACTCAAGTGCTTTTTGATCTTTCCCCAGTCCCTCTATAAAGTCAAGATGAATAAATACCACTTTATCCAATTCTTTCAACTCTTTAACCATCTTGCCGACACTCAGAATATCTGAATGTAATATGAAGACCACGTTAACATCTTTATCATGTATATGAACTAAATCTTCCTTGTAACGTATAGCTGCAATAATGGGATTTATTTCTAATCTTTCGTATATTTCTTTGGTATTCATGATTTAATCAGTCCTTGTCATACCGTATATATCGTATATCTCATCTGTATAAACACCCACTTCTTCATATACGATTAATGGTGGGTCAACCTTCAACATAGGTTTACCTCGTCTAATAGCTTGAATCAGCACCATATTAGGTTCCTTATCAATGAAAGGATGAACCATACGCATACGTTTAGGCTCAAGATGATACTTTCTTAAGAGATCCATAATATCCACTAGGCGATGAGGTCGGTGCACCATATAGAAACTTCCTGATACTTTAACCAGTGATGCGGCAGCCTTAATAACATCTTCTAAAGAACAGAGTATCTCATGTCTTGCTATAGCTTTTGGTGTAGAATCATTGGTGAGTCCTTTACCACTGTTCATATAAGGTGGATTAGATGTAACAACATCAAAGCTAGAAGGATCAAATAGCTTAGTGGCCTCTTTTATATCACCTTGGATGATAGATACTTTGTCGTCTAACCCATTTAGGGTAACACTTCTTTTGGCCATTTCCGCACTGTCTTTTTGAATTTCTAATCCGATAAAACGACTTCCTTTGGTTTTTGCTTCTAGAAGTATGGGAATAATACCTGTTCCTGTCCCCAAATCTAGAACTTTTTGCTCTTCAGTAACTTCTGCGAACCCAGATAGCAAAATGGCATCCATTCCAAAACAAAATTTCTTGGGATGTTGGATTATTTTGTAACCTTTACGATGTAATTCATCCAGCCGTTCTTCATCTTTTATGTGGATCATTCTATTTTCCGCCTTCAATGCTATTACCAATGCGTTCATTATCTAATTCTTTTAATGCCTTTTCTTCAGCTGCATCGATAACTTCAACATTTGAGTTGTTGTGACGTCCACAACTTTTACAACCTTTTTTACGTCTCAATATTTTAATATCGTCAACATGATAATCTCTAATCTCAGTTTCATCTTTATCCTTTTTACGGATAATAACCTTAACCATTTGTCTAATGACATTGATGTGCTGTACTTCACCTCTACCATCTGGTGTGTCGACTGAATCACCGTTGACAGGCAGCTTTCTATTAAGCTCTTCATAAGTGCTTTCTTCGTACTTAAGACAACACATCAGTCTTCCGCATACACCAGAAATCTTGTTAGGATTTAATGATAGGTTTTGCTCTTTTGCCATCTTGATTGAAACAGGTTGGAATTCTGTTAGAAATGAAGAGCAACAAAGTTTCATACCACAGACACCTATTCCACCACACATTTTTGTTTCATCTCTAACACCAATTTGTCTTAATTCAATACGGGTTTTAAATACAGAGGCTAGATCTTTAACCAGCTCTCTAAAATCTATACGACCTTCTGCTGTAAAGTAAAATAGTACTTTATTATTATCAAAAGTATATTCCACATCAATCAATTTCATATCTAAACCATGCTTTGTTATCTTTTCAAGACATGTATCAAAAGCTTTTTTCTCTTTTCTTTGATTTTCTTCATTCTTATCATCATCCTCTTGATTCGATACACGAATGACTTTCTTAAGGGGAAGGACTAATTCCTTTTCCTCCACTAAACGGGGACCGATTACAACTGCTCCATACTCAATTCCTCTGGCAGTCTCAACAATAACATGATCGCCTCTTTTTATCAATTTTCCAGCGCCATCAAAGTAATAGATCTTGCCGGCTTTTCTAAATCGTACACCAATTACAGTTACCATTCGAATTTTCTCCTTCACTTGAGATTTAGTAATAGTATTTCCATGGTTAATTGAAAATTTGTATTTCGCCTTAACTTATATTTTGTTTCCTCAATTAACTGTAAATTATTTAATATACTTTCATAAGTTCCATGACTTTGTTCTTTAATCAGATCTATGTTGTCTTTATTCATTATATAGCCAGTATCCCCAAGTTCCTTATAAAATAGAATATCTCTATACCAAATTGTCATAAAATCTAATATCGATTGAATTTGATCTTTATATTTTTCTAGTTCCTTATATTGATTCATCCGTTCAACCTTATTGATGGTCTTTAGAGTAGTTAACAAACTGATCATTTCTTCTTTCATGGAAACAAATTCTTCTGATATAGCCAGTTTTTTCGCTAAACCAATGGACCCATTTGAAAATTGAGCGTATATATCTGCTTGATAATCTGGCACTCCTTCACTTTTAATCAAGTAATCTTTAATGATATCAAAGGATTGGGGACGTAAATTTAATAGCACACATCGTGATAATATAGTGGGTAAAAAGCTGTTGCTATTCTTTGTTAACAGTAGAATCATTGCATAGCCTGGTGGTTCTTCTATGGTCTTCAATAAGGCATTCTGTGCTTGCTCTGTTAACTTTTCTGCCCTATCGATAATATAAATCTTATACGGATACTTATAAGGTTTAATATCAATGGTGTCTTGAACTTGTTTTCTGATCTCTTCGACCCCGATAGATTTTTTTTTCATTTGCTCCACATAAATCACATCAGGATGATTGCCAGAATCAAAAGTTGTACAAGATATACATGTATTACAGGGTGTATCTCCCTTTTCCTCGCATTGAAGGGTTTTAGCAATCGTACCAGCAATAAGCTTCTTACCACTACCTTCTAACCCTTCTATAATATAGGCATGTGATAATCTATTTAATCGGATTGAGTTTTGCAAGTGTTTCTTTATATCTTCATAACCGATTATATCTTCAAAGGTAAACATTTTGCACCTCATCGTTATATGATTAACCTCAAAAAGTAATTCCCCTCTTCAAAGTACTTTTTGTGACTTCACCATTATATAAATTAAAAAACTCATAAGCCTAAGGCTCATGAGTTTATTTTATAAGTTTTCCACTAAAAAAGCAAATTTTTTGAATCAATTTAAAACTTAGATTGTATTTTTGAGCTTTTTAAGCTAAAAGGTCTAGTAAAAGCCCTTTAATTTGCCCTATCTTATCCAAAATAGAAATCTGTTTTTTTTCTTCGCTAAGTAGTTCTTTGGCTAATTCATCTAAATGCTCATTAACAAGTTTTACAATACCATAGACCCTATGTCGTCCTCTTCTATCTAAGAAGTTCTCTCTCGAAAATTTATGTGAGCGATAAACCACTTCATTCATAAATTCTGTTATGAGTAAACGGTATTGTTTCATATCACGTATATCCATATGGTCGACTATCTTTTGTCCTTGCACTTGTATGTCTCTGAGAATTTGATCTAATCTAGCTTGAAGTTGTTCTTCCTCTATTTTACTCAGCAAAGTAAATTTAAAATCTTTTGTTTTATCCGTTTCTTGAGTTGCTCTAACACTATTGATGTCAGGCATTTTTATCTGGTTTACTTTAAGATCCATTTAATCCCTCCACATATCTAATGGGATTACACCTTATATTTTTAGGAACTGGTCTACATCAAGAACAAATACTGTAGCACCGCCTACTACAACCTCAACAGGATAAGGAACTCTTCCTGATGGTAACCCACTATGGTGATCTAATGTTAACTGTTTGCGTGTTGTACACTCTTCTTTAATAATATCAATAACTTCATCTACTTTTTCTTTAGGTACACCAACCATCATTGTTGTGTTCCCTTGCTTTAAAAATCCACCTGTGCTAGCAAGTTTAGTTGTTTGAAAACCATTATTACTTAATGCATGAGATAATTTTGCTGAATCTTCATCATGAATAACAGCTAATACTAATTTCATAGAATCCCCCACTTTCTAAAGATTTCATATCTTTTATAATACGGTTTCGAGTAGTTTTAATACCTCTTTATGAATATCTTCAATGTTCTTGGATGCATCTATAAACTGAATACGGTCAGCGTGCTTCTTGGCTAAAATTTTGTAGCCATCACATACTGTTTGATGAAACTCAATCTTTTCTCCTTCAAGGCGGTCCAAGGTCTGCTGTTCAGACTTCCTCTTAATACCTTCTTCAGCATCGATGTAGAGTAAAAATGTAATATCAGGAACTAAACCTGCTGTAGCAAAACTGTTTATGGCTTCAATGTTATCAATTCCAAGATTTCTGGCTACACCTTGATAAACAACACTGGAATCAACAAATCGGTCACATATGACGACTTCACCTTGTTCTAATAAAGGTTTTATCTTCTGCTCAACGTGCTGTGCTCTTGAGGCTGCATAGAGAAGTGCTTCTGTCATATTACACATGTCATGATTTTCTGGTGATAAAATAAGATTTCTTATCTTCTCACTGATTACAGTACCACCGGGCTCTCGAGTTAGATGAACATGGTATCCTTCTTTTTCTAAGTAGTCCTTTAGTAAATTGATTTGTGTAGTCTTTCCTGAACCATCGGGTCCTTCTATAGTAATAAATCGTCCCTTCATGCATTAACCTCTCTTTTTATTATTTTTATGTCATCTCTTCCCAAAATATTGATACCTTTTATTAGATTATCCTTTAAACAGTCTACAATTTCATCTGTTATGACCTCACCAGGCGCTACTACAGGAATCCCTGGTGGATAAGGTATCATATAATCACCACTTATAGCTCCTCTTGCTTCATGAAGAGATGCTCTTTCTGTATCAGCAAAATAAGCTTTACGAGGCGTTAGTTTTATTATCGGTTGAATAGGTTGTCTATAGTTTATATCGTCTTTGACTTGTTTATGCTTTAATCCATCATCAATAGCCTGTAATGCATCGTATAATGCGTTTAATGCCTTTTCACTATCAGCAACAGTACTCATAGCTATTACCATACTATCTGTGGCCATTTCAGTCTGTATATGATAATCTGTTCTTAACATCTTTTCTAATTCTATTCCAGTCAAATTAGTATCCATGGTACTAATCAGTATCTTTGTCATATCCATATCTACAATATTACTACAACTAATGAGCTCATTATCCATTAGTTGAAGATGCTTTAAAGTCTTTAATTGCTTTCTTATTGTCTTGAGGTTCTTTACATATTGTTGAAATAACGCCTTACCGTCGCGCTCTAATAAGTGCCTACAGTTATCTAAGCTAGTCATCAACACATAAGAAGGGCTACTGGTTTCATAAAGTCGTAAAGCACTTTGTATTTTGTTTTCATTGACACCACTGTTATTGATATGCAGAATAGCACTTTGCGTCAGTGATGGTAATGTTTTATGGATACTTTGAATAACAATATCCGCACCTTGACTCAAAGCTGTCTCCGGAAACTCTTGATGCATAACAAAATGTGCGCCGTGTGCTTCATCCACGATTAGCACTTTATTGTTTGCATGTAGTATTTCAGCTATCTTCCTAATATCGGAAGTGAATCCCTCATATGTTGGACTTGTTAGTACCAGTCCTTTCGCATTTGGGTTTTGCTGTATCATTGATCTGACTTCTTCTGGATCAATACCTCCAACTAAGCCATTCTTATTAATAATCTTTGGATATATATATATAGGATTAACACCTGTTGTTATTAGACCATCATAGACACTTCGGTGACAATTCCTAGCAACTATTAATGAATCTCCTTCTCCACATACAGCAGTTATAGCTGCCATGAGCCCAACCGTTGAACCATTTACAAGAAAAAAGCTCTTTTCAGCTCCAAATAAAATAGCTGCCTTTTCTTGAGCAATCTTAATGACTCCTGAAGGCGCATGAAGATTATCTGTTCCATCTACTTCTGTCACATCAATTGTATATAAGTTCTTAAGGCTGCCTAATCTCCCCATTTTATGACCTGGCATATGCATGGGGTATATTTCGCTATAATCCATTAGATGGTCATAAAGCGTCTGATCCATTATCATCACACCCCTTTTACATCATTGAGTAATTTGGTTCATTACCTTTCACATGTCTATACTTTAAGTATAGCTTTTAACACTTTTAATTTCAACTGGATATGTGTCAATTGCATAACTCATATATGTAACTATATACATATATGAGTTATGCAATTGGATAAAATTAGGTGGTTTTTTAACAATTTATTAACAATTACATTAAATATTTATTAAAATTGTAATAATTATTAACCTGTACTTTATTGCTTTATAGTAATTTTTAACTTATACTTAATTTAGATTAAAGGTTATGACGTTGTAATAAGGTCGAAATTAACTCATCTGCCTAGAGGGTTGTGTGAGGAGAGAATTTTATGTATGATGAATTCTGTATGAATTTTAAGCAATATTTAAGACACCATTCTAGTAACTTATGTAAAAATAAAGAGCTGTTAGAGATATTAGGACCATTTTATGGTTTATCCAATTTTGATACTTACGAAAATTGGAAACTAAGAAGTGATATAAGGTATTATGAAACTTCAAATTTGGTACATCATCTCAGTACGAATATTGATCAATATCCAGCCTTTGAAATGTTCTATCAAGAGTTATGTGACCAAGGTTATGATGCACATAAAAGTGAAGAATTTCTGTCTGATATAATTGTCGATCAGCTTAAATTAATCAACCTTCTTTTGGGACCAGCAACTGCTGAGCATCAGAAGATTGGAAGTTAAACTCAGGGAATTCCCTGAGTTTTTTATTCCTCCCAAATCATTTTGGCTAATGGAAATGGATCTAGAGCTCTATCCAGTATACCTTGAACATAGGCAATTAAAACCCCATAGTTGACCATAGGTACACCTACCTCTTTGGCTCCCTGAATACGCGTCAGCATACCTCTTCGATTTAGCATGCAACCTCCACAGTGTACAATGAGTGTATAATCCTCTACATTATCAGGAAAACCACTTCCAGAAGTATAATCAAATGCTAACTGTTTACCCGTTGATTGTCTTAACCATCTTGGTATTTTCACACTTCCAATATCGTCGGATTGACGGTGATGAGTACATCCTTCAGAAACCAATATTTTGTCTCCGTCTTTTAGATTTTTAATAGCCTTAGCCCCTTTAATGAGTTCTACTAAATCTCCTTTGTGACGAGCAAATAGGATAGAGAAAGATGTCATTAATATATCCTTAGGTGTGTCTGCAGCAACTTTTAAGAAAGCCTGTGAATCCGTAACAACCAGCTTTGGTTTTTTACCCAAGTTTTCTAGGGTTTCTTTCAGCTCAAATTCTTTTGTTACTACTGCCATGGCATCACTTTCTAAAATATCACGAATGGTTTGCTGTTGTGGTAATATTAAACGTCCCTTTGGTGCTGCTTTATCTATTGGTGTAACCAATACGACAAAATCACCTGGATTAATCAAGTCACCTAATATCTTAAACTTTTCTTCGTCATCGGGTAATAGCTTAATGATCTGCTCTTTTAAAGCATTAATTCCCTTCTTATTCAGTGCTGATACTGAGATAACAGGCATTTTAAATTGAGTCTTTAATTCTTTGATTACTTCCTCGGAGCATTCTTTTAAGTCTTCTTTATTGATGACTATAACCGTAGGTATTTTTTTCTCACGTATTTTCTTTAAGGCTTCTTCATCTTCAGCAGTTATACCAACAGAAGCATCAACAGCATATAGTGCCACATCGGCTTTACCTAAAACCTCCATGGTTTTCTGTATTCTAAGATCACCCAATCCCCCTATATCATCCAAACCTGCTGTATCAATGATAACACAAGGACCAATAGGTAAAATCTCCATTGATTTATAGACTGGATCTGTGGTGGTACCTTTCACCTCTGATACAATGGCAATACTCTGATTGGTCAAAGCATTAATGATACTTGACTTCCCTGCATTCCTCTTCCCAAATAAAGCGATATGGACCCTTGACGATCTGGGTGCATTATTTAAACTCATCGTGTATCCCTCCACTCTAAGTATTGTTAGCTTAGTTGTTATTTTAAACTTGTTTAATATATCAATTGAAAACAAATTTAGAGAATTAACTCACATACTACTGGTATTAAACACATTCTATATCTGGTTTTCTATGGCTATCTGCGTATTATAACTAAGATCCCCCTATACCGAAAGCAGATAAGGGGTCCTATGGAGTAGCGAACCATGGACGGTGAGCCCAGCTGTCTAAGACATGGACGTCTTTCCAGCTGGCGTAATAGGATCCCTTATCTGCTTGACCCTATTAGTATTAACGAATGGAGCTTACATTTGTCCAGGTATCCCCGGCTTAGTAATCGCATAAGGATTCAATATCTCTTTTAACTTCTCCTCAGTCATCAATCCTCTCTCTAAAACAACCTCAGAGATAGTCTTATTATGAGCCATTGCTTCTTTAGCAATATCACTTGCCTTATGATACCCAATATGATGAACCAAGGCTGTTACTAGAGCAGATGAGTGCTCTAAATGCTCTTTACATACGTTTTGGTTTACTTCTAATTCTTCGATGCATTTCTCTCTAAAGATCTTCGTACAATCTCTTAATAACTCTAAACTTTCTAAAAGACTGTCAGCAATAAGAGGCATGAAGGCATTAAGTTCTAATTGACCCGATGCACTTGCCATAGTGATGGCATGATCATTTGCCATGACTTTCATAGCTACTTGAGCTACCATCTCAGGAATAACAGGATTAACCTTTCCTGGCATGATACTAGATCCAGCTTGAACTTGAGGGAGTCTTAATTCTGCTAACCCACCCTTTGGTCCTGACCCAAGTAATCTCAAGTCATTTGCTATTTTCATCATATTAACACTACAAGCCTTTAATAACCCTGATACCTCTACAAAGACATCAGTATTTTGGGTAATATCCATAGGGTACTCACTTCTAGCTAAGCCGAGACCTGTTAAACTCTGTATGGCATCTGTCACCATATAAATGTATTTTAATGATGCATTCATTCCTGTACCTATAGCCGTTCCACCTAAATTAATTTGTCTTAAGCGTTCTTCTACCTTATAGATACGCCATCTATCTCTAGCGGCTGCTTTAGCATAAGCACCAAATCCCTGTCCCACCATCATAGGTAGGGCGTCCATGAGTTGAGTTCTACCTAATCGTATACTATCACTGAAAGCATTTTCCTTTTCTTGAAGTGCAGTCTGAAATAAAGATAGTTCATCTGCTAATTCTCGTAATAAACGAATAGCCGCTATACGTAAGGCCGTTGGATAAACATCATTGGTTGATTGAGACATGTTCACATGGTTGAGAGGATCAACTATTGCATAGTCGCCCTTTGTGCCACCTAACAGTTCAATAGCTCGATTAGCAATCACTTCATTAACATTCATGTTAGTGGATGTACCTGCTCCTCCTTGAAGGGCTGATACAACAAAGGAATCATTCAACTTGCCTTCAATTACTTCGTCAGCAGCTTCCATAATAACTTTTGCAATCTGATCATCCAATTGTCCAAGCTGCTGATTAACCATTGCAGCTGCTTTTTTGATTAACGCTATTTCTTTAATAAGTTTTAGATTAACACTGTTGGTATGGAGGTTAAAGTTATCCATAGCTCTTTTAGTATGAATGCCGTAATAGCCCTCATCTATCAGTTCTATTTCTCCAAGCATATCCTTTTCAATACGCATAAACCTTTGTCCTCCTGTCTATAAGTATAAATCCCTTGTTCCTGATGTCATTTTGTTTAAGTTCTTTCGAACCATTTCTCTGACTTTATCGCTTTCTATTTTTTCAAGCTCTTTTTCTATAAGTTTTTTACCTTTTTCCATAAGGTCCTCATCGCCGTAATCTAACATGTATTCAAAGAGTGTCATCAAAGCATTGGGTTGACAAACATTATGAATTTGACCACTTTTGGCTAAGCGCATGAAGCGGTCACCAGTACGACCACTGCGATAACACGCTGTACAGTAGCTTGGTATATAGCCGTCAGATACAAGTTCTTTTAGGATATCCATTGGTTCACGGTGGTCCTCTAGAGTAAACTGTGTTACCGTTCTTCCATCTTCACGATCTTTATAACCACCTACATCGGTACATGATCCTGCACTGATTTGAGACACACCATATTTAAGAAGTTCTTTTCGCATCTCTGCTGATTCTCTTGTTGATAAAATGATCCCAGTAAAAGGTACAGCTAGACGAATGACTGCAACAATCTTTTTAAAGGTTTTATCATCAATAATATTGGGGAATTCCTCAATACTCATTCCTTCTGCTTTTTTCAAACGGGGAACAGAAATGGTATGGAAGCCAACACCGAATTTTTCTTCTAGATGTTCGTTATGAAGCATCAAGCCAAGAACTTCAAATTTATAATCTGCTAGACCAAAGAGAACCCCACCACCAACATCATCAATTTCTGCTTCCATAGCTCTATCAAAGGCAGTTAAATGGTAGTTATAATCGCCTTTTAGTGATTTTGGATGCATATATTCATATGCTGGTTGATGATAAGTCTCTTGGAATAATATATAGGTCCCTATGTTAGCTTCTTTAAGTTTTTTATAATTTTCCACTGTTGTGGCAGCAATATTGACATTGATACGTCTAATGGCACCATTCTCATTTTTTGTACTATAGATCGCATCAATGGCATCCAATGTAAAATCAATATCACAATTAACTGGGTCTTCCCCTAATTCAAGAGCAAGCCTCTTATGACCCATCTTCTCAAGCAACATGACTTCTCTTTGAATTTCTTCTCTCGTTAATTTAACCCTTGGAAATTTATTGTCACGTTTATACCCACAGTATTTACAATTATTTACACAGTAATTACTTACATAAAGTGGTGCAAACACTACAACTCTGTTACCGTAAATACTATCCTTTATTTCCCCGGCAATCTCTAATAACATTTGTAACTGTTCATCATCATCAATGTTTAAAAGGGTTGCTATTTGCTTATGGGATAAACCTCTTTTTTCTTTAGCGATATCTAATACCTTTTGTATTTCTTCCTTTGTCGTTCCTTTTGTTTCCTCAATTAACTCATTGATATACGGATGGTTAATAAACATATGAATGCCTCCCCTGATTGATATAGGTGTAAATTACTCCACTTCTTTTTTGGATATGGATGTCTTGACGCTAACACTATCCATTCGTCCTAATTTTCCTGTTAAGCTATTGATCTCATCGACTGTGCCTATGACTGTGATGGATATGACTGTAATACCTGCATCGTGTAACGGTAAACCCATGCGTCCTCTTATAATACCTTTAAAGCTTGTAATAATTTCGTTAAACTTCTGCTGCGTATTTTCTGGTTCCTCTAAAATAGCACTAATTACTGCAATTTTCTTCACCATGAACACCCTTTCAATCAATTTACATTTTTGTCCATTACAATTTCTCTATTATGAATCAACTGTTAGTTGTCTTTGTCTGTCATTTCAAGTTATTTATGAACGTATGATTCCTGGCTACACCAAGAAAAGTGGCTATCGTCACGTTTCATGTATGCGCAAGAAAGTATGGTTCCTTGCTTGATCATTTCGTGTAACGAAATGTATGAAAAGTAATGAGGTTCGACGCCTCATTGCTTTTATAAGCAAAACGCAGTACTTTCTTACACTATAAAAAAACTTCCTGCTTGAGGAAGTTATACGCATAGTTATCGTTAAAGAATCTTTGAAACAATTGCAATCATTAGACGCAATTATTTTAACATTCCTAAAAGGCATCATAAGCCTTTTGCCGACTATGAATAACTTCCTTTCAGATAAGACATCTCTCGTCTGTTAGGGCGTTACATTTTAAATTGGAATAGTATAAGAGTTAATCTCATACTATTCTCTTTTATTTTAACAACTTTTGCGTCCACTTTCAAGTGATGTTGGTTAATTCCTTAACAAACAATAAAATTTACGAAAAATAGTACATAATCATTCATTACATTCCTATGATTATGTACTATCACTTAATTTTTTATTGTGTTCTAATAGCTTGTAAAGCACTTAATTTCATTGCTCTCCTTGCAGGTAAATAACCTGATATAATACCAATTAGGGTACTAAATGCTAATGATACTAATGCAAGCCATGCTGGAATCAGGGAAAGTTTCTCCTCTTCTCCCATACCATATACAAATCCTCCTGCAAAATGGTTAATGACACCAGATAATAAATAACTTAAGCCCAAACCTACAAGCCCACCCAAGAAACCAATTAATGCTGCCTCTACAAGGAATAAGCGTTTTATATCTTTAATATTAGCTCCAACTACTTTCATAACACCAATTTCCTTAGTACGCTCATATATAGCCATGATCATGGTATTTGTGATACCGATAGCTGCAACTAATAAGGATATACCACCTATGCCTCCTAAAACAGCTTGAATAATAGCCATTTGTTTCTTAGCTTGCTCAATATATTCTAGATCACTTCTAGCTCTTACACCATAGGCTTCTATATCTGTGATAAGCTGTTCCACATTCTCCATATCGTTAACGTATACCCAAGCTCTTTCATAACCTTCTGAGTCATCTACGTCTTCACCTTTAGCTTCCTTTAATTCATTCATAAATGTTTGCCAATAGTCAATACTGACGAATACGCTATAGTTCTTATCGTATCCACTAGGCTCTAATACACCAACAACCTCAAATCCATACATTTCAGGATTCTCATAGTCATCCGTATAACGTGGCATAAAAAACTCTATTTCTTCACCGTATAAATCTATAGGCTCCTCAGGCGGCTCCCAGTTACCTGATGATGAATCATACATGTTCTCCCAAATGCTAGAGCCAGCAACGATTTCTAGTTCATCATCCTCATTCAATAGTCGCCCTTCAGCTATTTTGAAATCAAAAACTTTCATTGCCGATGGCTTAATAGCATAAAGTTCACTCCACATGTTGTACTCTTCATATTTCATTTCAACATTATAATCTCTTATAATAGGTGTTACAGCAACCACATCAGGATGACTCATGATTTGCTTCAATTGATCATCTGTTATAACGGGCTCTTCTTCATCGAAATCCATATCTTCGTTGTACGCAGGATTAATTTCAATGGTATTTAAGCTTCCCATTTGATCAAACTGACTGGTAAACATTGTATTTAATCCAATACCAATGGATAACATAACGACAATGGAAGTGGTTCCAATGAGAACTCCCAATATGGTTAATAGAGCCCTTAGTTTACGACGTGTTAAATTTTTAAGGGCCATGCTAATTATATCAGATGGCTTCATCAAACATCAGCTCTTTCTTTTTACGTCTTCTTCTAATGATTAAAAGAATAACAATAATAAGGGCACCTAAGGCAACTCCACCAACAATCCAAGGTGTTTTACTGCCTTGTTCTTCTTCCATACCCTCCATATTCCCCATATCTTCATACATATCAAAATCTGGTTCTGGCATTGGCTCCATAATATCTAATGTAAATTCTTCTGTAGATTCATGAACTTCACCTCTTGTATCTTTATAAGATACTGTAATGGTTTCATTCATGGTACCTACTTGATCAGGACGTAATTTGAATTTAAATTCATGACTTTGACCGCTATCCAAGTCACCAACGAATATTGTTTCTTCGCCAAGGTCACCTTTTATAATGGCTTGAAGATTTTTTACCTTTACATTACCTATATTGTTACATGTAATATAAACATAACCTTTGTCACCTGCAAATTGAGGTGCGCTGTCTGTATTAAAGTTAACAACTTGAATTTCAGCAGGTTGCACTACTTGGATACCAATTTGATCTGTACTTGTTCCTTTTGTAATTTCATCCGCTTGCTCATATTCAT
Organism: Vallitalea okinawensis; assembly: GCF_002964605.1. Taxonomy (NCBI): domain Bacteria; kingdom Bacillati; phylum Bacillota; class Clostridia; order Lachnospirales; family Vallitaleaceae; genus Vallitalea; species Vallitalea okinawensis. The sequence continues at coordinate 7,752 of NZ_PQDH01000011.1, read as the reverse complement.
ATTCAAAGTTAACTTCAATCTTATAGTTACGTGCTTTAGCATCTGGCACTGTGTAAAATCTTAATTGTTGACTGGTTTTTGCTCCTGGTTCTAAATAGGGAACATAAAGTGTATTACTACCATCAACAGGTGTAAATACATCATCTTGCGTATCTTCACTATTCTCTTTAATCTGTAATGTGACTTTCATGTTTTGAACAGCTTTTTCGCTATTTGTATTCCATAATGTAAGATCTAAATTAAACTCTTCACCTGCATTAACGATTGTGGGATCAGATGAATAATCGGATACAATCACCAAAGGTACTGTACTTGTACTTGATGCTGATTTACCTTGTACATTAATTCCTACATACTGACTAAATGACATCTCTTCTTTGTTTTCAGTATAAGTAAAAGTTAATTTAATAGGATAATTTTTTGTTTCTACACCATCAATAGCCCTAAAAGAATAAGACAATGTAGTCTTTTCCCCAGCTTCTAGTGTATCTAGAATTTTTTTATTTAAAGATACTGGAATGATCTTATCACTTTCAGGCTCAGCTACTATTTGTAGATCTGAAGCTTTACCTTCTCCCATGTTAACGACATCAAAATCCACTGTGAATTCCTCATTAACATTAACCTGCCCTAGCTGACTCATATTTTCAACAGCTAAATTAACTTTTCCTGTAAATCCTTCCCCTTCAACTGGAATGAAGAGTTCAAATTCTTTCGTTTTAGATTCCTTGTAGTTATCTATGTATGTTACTGTACCGTTAATAGGATACAAACCTGATTCTAATTCTTCTTTTGGCGTAATACTGTATTGAACATTTGATTTAACCATTCCTGGTATACTTAATATATACTGCTCTGACTGATTATCTGTTACTATGAAATTATTATTTGATGATAGTACCACTAAAACATTTTCTGCTTTTAATGTACCCGTATTTTTTAAGCTAAGATTTATGTCAAACTCTTCACCTGAAATAGGAGTGCTGACATCATATGTTAGAGAATCAACAATAATTTCTGCTGGTAGTTGATCCGTTGTAACCTTCACATATACAAGAGCAGTCTCATCATAAACAGTCTGAGATGCCTTATATTTAATATTAAAAACTATGGGGTATATACCTTCTTTAGCATTCTTGTCTACTTGCAAGACAAATTCCAATAGATGATTATCCCTCATTTTGATTGACTCTATTGTTTGATTCAACAAAAGGCTATCTCCTATAAATGGAGAGTCTTCTTCTAACGTAGGAGTTACCTCTATATTTTTTAAGAAATATGTACTTATATTTTTAATATCGATTGGAATTGTTATTGTTTGACCTGCCTCTACTTCTGGCATATCTTTATTAACTATTTCAATTCTAGGTGAATATGTCTCTGTTGCAAGCACTGGCATCGCAATGATTATTATTATTATTAATGCTAAAATTCCTTGATAGACTCTTACTCCTCTATTGCTTCGCATAATTGTTCTCCTTCCCTTAACATTGTTTCTACTGCTTCTATTTTTCCATCTCTTAAATGAATAATGCGATCTGAATATGGTTTAATTTCTGTATCGTGACTAACTACTATTAATGTTTGATCATTTTCTTTAACCATTTTATACATCAAATCTAAAATAATGATTGTTGTTTTTGTATCCAAATTCCCTGTTGGTTCATCAGCAAATATAATTTTAGGGGCACCTACAAATGCTCTTGCGATACTCACCCTCTGTTGCTGTCCACCACTCATTTCATTAGGCTTATGAAAGAGTCTGTCTCCTAATCCAACTTGCCTTAACATTTTTGCTGCCATTTTATTTCTTTTTGAGGCAGGTATACCTTTAAATATAAGCGGCATTGCTACATTCTCTAATGCTGTTAATGTTGGAATTAGATTATAAGACTGAAATATAAAGCCAATGTGTTTTTGCCGAAATAAGGTTACATCTTTTTCTTTTAATTGATGGATAGGTGCTTTACCTATATGTACTTGCCCCTTAGATGGTTTTTCTAAACCTGCAATCATATTGAGAAGGGTACTTTTCCCTGAACCTGATGGACCAAAGAGGCAACATATTTCTCCCTTATTGATGGATAAATCTACACCAGCTAAGGCAGTCACTTTCTCTTGACCCATTCGATAGACCTTCCAAAGGTCTTTTATGGTGACGATTTCTCTCATATTCCCACACTTTCTTTACAAAAATAAGACTTCTTGAAATTTAATCCATTAATGGTCATCCAATTAATTATCATACACCCAATTTGAAAATTTTTCAAGTGTCTCCGTCTTAACTTAACCTTAATAATAAGTAAGCAAAAGGACCTACACATAGGTAAGCCCTTTTACTACAATAATAATGAATTATTGCTCTATATCATTGTCTATTACTAAATACTCATTTTCTTTTTTTTCTTACCCTCACGTCTAGCCCGGATATCATGTAAAAGGGCATAATTAACCGGTATGATGATTAATGTGACAACTGTTGAGAAGATCAAACCTCCAATCACCGTTATCGCTAATGGTGCTATCATCTCCGTACCTTCACCTATACCTATAGCAACTGGTATCATAGCTAACACCGTGGTCATTGTAGTCATAAGAATAGGTCTTAAACGAGTAGGACCAGCCTTTAAAATAGCTTCCTCTACTGTACTGCCCTGTTCTTTTAATTGATTGATATAATCAATTAAAACGATGGCATTATTAACAACGATACCTGCCAACATGATAACACCCATCATGGCTGGCATGGTTAATGTTGTACCAGTGATGAATAATCCTATCATAGCACCAACAATGGCATAAGGAACTGAGAACATAACGATAAATGGTGTTACAAAGGATTCAAATTGTGCTGCTAATATAAAAAATACAAGGAATATTGACATGATTAAAGCTAAACCTAAGCTCATAAAAGACTCCATCATGTCTTCATACTCACCAGTAAAGTAAAAAGTATACCCTTTAGGCATTTGATAATCTTCTAGCTCATTTTTAATAAGTTTTTGTGCTTCCGTTGTACTTATTCCATATACATCAGTATCTACATTCATAATACGGTTACCACTTTTACGAGTAATACTTACTGGTCCTTGAACAATTTCCACATCTGCTATTTCATTTAAAGTTACAGTGGTTCCTAGTTGTGTAGGTATTTGAATATTATCGATATCATTTAATGTTGAGGCATAATCAGAATCGTAAGATACATTAAGATCTATTTCTGTACCATCCACATTTAGTTTAGTCGGAACGCTTCCTGCTACATAGAGCTGGAGCGTTTGTGTTACTGTTGGTACATTTAATCCATATAATGCAGCTTTTTCTCGATCGATAGTTATGATCGCTTCAGGAACACCTTCTCCTGATGAACTTTTCACTTCTCGAGTTCCTTCAATGCCTTCTATGATATCCACAAAATCGTTGGCAATCATATTGAGCGTATCTAAATCATCTCCAACAACTTCGATGGTGATATCTCCACCACCTCCGCTCATCATACCCATGGATTGAGAATCAATATTGAATTCAGCCCCAGGTATCATCATAATCTGTGGACGAATCTCTTCCACTACTTCATGGGTTGGTCGTCTATCTTTATCTTCACTTATATCAATAGAGACTTTGGCACTTCCATCATCTTTTATTGTATAGTTAATGTCTTTTTCTTCACTAATACCTTCAGCAATTTCTACTACTTGATTCGTTATATTAAAGGTCTTTTCTTGTGTTGTACCTTTTGGTAAAGCTAAATTAATATTGATAATACCTTGGTCTAACTCTGGCATAAAGTCCATGCCTACAAATGGAATTAACCCTAAAGTAGCAATGAATAAAATGAGCATGAAAGCCGCCGTTATTTTTCTTTTATTCAAAGTTGCATCTAATAGCTTTCTGTATTTTTTATCTAAGGTATTAAAGAGATTTCCCCATAAATCCAGAATTTTGCCAAAATACTTATTTTCTTTATTCTCTCCTACATCGTCAACATACTTGGATGCTAACATCGGTACAACAGTTAATGCCACAACTAAAGATGCAATTAGAGATGCTGTTACAGTTAATGAAAGATCTCTAAATACATTAGCCATCATATCTTCTACAAAAACAATCGGTAAGAATGCTGCTATAGTTGTTAATGTTGATGCCGCAACAGCCATTGCTACTTCCTTTGTTCCTAAATGGGCTCCCTCTACTTTGGATTGTCCCTTCTGTCTATAACGGAATATATTTTCAATAACAACGATTGAATTATCCACTAGCATTCCGACCCCTAGAGTCAAACCGCCTAAAGATATCATATTTAATGATACATCCATGAAGTACATTAATACGAATGTAAAGACAATGGACAGAGGTATGGATAAGCCAACAATTAATGTACTACGTACATTTCTTAAGAAAAGAAAGAGTATAATAACAGCAAACACTATCCCTAGAACAGCTGCACTACTAACGGAACTAATGGAGCTTTCAATGGATTCTGCTGAATCATAAAGAATTTTAAAATCTAAATCAGGATACTCGTTTTCTAAGGTTTCAATCTCCTTCCTTAATTCCTTAGCAACCTCAACTGTATTTGCTATAGACTCCTTATTTATGTCAAGTGTTATAATTTGTTCACCATTAATAAAAGCATAAGATTTCATATCCTTGTCTACTTGCTCTATTATAGCTACATCACCCAATTTTACAGGTCCTGTAGATGTAGGGATTGGTAGATTCTTAATATCTTCTAAGGACTCAAACTCACCAACTACTCTAATAGACATTTCTTTTGAGCCGTAAGCAATGTCTCCTACTGGAAGATTAAGATTTTCGGCACTAAGCAGTTGAGTGATTGTTTGTGGTGAAATTTCATACCCTTCCATTTTGTCTGGTAATAATGTTATGTCTACTTTATGTTCTTGACCACCAGATACATCAATGGAGCCTACTCCCTCAATTCTTTCTAAACGACCAACAATTTCAGTATCTACTATGGTCATCAAGTCCTGTAACTCTTCTCCTCCAGCTACACCTATAGTCATAGCTGCACTAGCATTAGGATCAATCGATACAATTAAAGGGTCACCTGTTCCTTCAGGTAGATAACCTTTTATCATATCTACACGTTCACGTACATTGATACCCGATACATCCATATCTGTACCGTCAGTAAATTGAATAATTATACGTGATTGCCCTCTTGACGATGTTGAATTAACCTCTTGAACATTACTCACAGTTGATAAAACATCCTCTAAAGGTTCTGTCACAAGCGCTTCTACTTCACTTGGTGAAGCACCTTCATAATCTGTCATAACCACTATAATTGGAATATCTATAGCTGGAAAAAGGTCTAATGGTATCTTTGATAATGATACTAAACCAAACATTAACACAATTAATATACAGATAACGGTGGTAACAGGTCTCTTAATCGATAATTTAGTAACATCCATGTACTCTGCCTCCTTAATTTACAACAACTTCTAATTGATCTCCGTCACCTATATAGTTCTGCCCTTCTCCGACTAGGATTTCTCCTTCTTGAATACCATCAAGAATGATCATATTTTGCCCATCATTAATACCTGGCGTAATGTATCGCTTTTCACTCCTATTTTCATTTACTACATATACATATTGACCCTCTTCATCTGTTAATACTGCATCCACGGATACGAGAAGCCCCGATTGTTGCTTTGTTGTGAAGATAACTTCTGCAAACATACCTGGATAAATCTCTCCACTTGTATTATCAATTTCAACAGTTACCATGTACTTACCTCTTTGTTGATCAGGTGCTATACCTACGTTGGTTACTGCACCTCGATAAGCTTCTTCAGACACAGCTGAAACATATACATCTACTTGGTCACCTTTATTGATACTTTTGATTATATTTTCTGTAACACCAACATCTACTAAAATCTTATCTGTTTGCACGATAACATATGCTGGATTTTGCGTTGATACAATTTGCTCATCAACTACTGTTGCTGTAGTTACAACTCCATTAATAGGACTTTTAACATCTGTATCATCAATTGCATCTTCTAATGTTTGAATTTGAAGTAGAAGTTGCTCTTTTTGTAACTGTGCTTGTTGTAATTGAGCTTCTGCAATAGTTGTATTTGAAGAAGATAGATCTCCAACATATAAATCGTAATTGAGTTTGGCTGTATCATACGCTACCTGGGCTTGCTTATAGCTTGATTCAACGTTTGTAAACTGTTGCTCAGACACAGCTCCACTTTCATAAAGTACTTTTGTATCTTCATAAGCTTTTTGTGCATTTTCCAAACCAATTTCTGTATTTATTACCATTTGCTCTAATTGAGATAATTGTTGATCGTACTGTGCACCTGTTGCTAAATTTAATGACTCTTGCTGCATTGAAATGGCTAGATTAGCTTGCTCTAGTCCCTTATACGCTTCCTTCAATTGATTATCTAATTGTGTACTATCAATAGAGAAAAGGACATCATCTTTTTTTACTTCATCGCCAACTTCATAATATACCTCATCAACTATGCCTGGTGAAACTGGGAAGACCATAACTTGCTCACTTGACGCTGTCTTTGATGCAAATGTTTGTTGAATTTTCAATGTATTTTGCTCAATATTTTTTACTTTCACAGGTGTACCTGTTGACATTTCTACTTCCGTAGTTTGCCCACTACTTGACGAGCACGCTGTGGTAGCAGTAATCATTACTAAACATAATGCTATTGCAATATACTTCTTACTTATCATATTAGTAAAACCTCCTATATGTATATAAAAATCTTTATAAGACTAATCAGGAAAATAATACCCTTAAATGATGACAATTTGATGACATTTGAATAAGGTTCATAAAATGTTCAAAGTTTTTTCATAACGGATATTTATAAGAGCAGGCTTACATATGCTTTTTAATGACTTCAACATAATAGAAAAAATTATAGAAAAATAGACATGAAAAAAGCACTATAGAATATCTATAGTGCTAAATGAATCACCCGGGGCTCGAACCCGGGACACCTGGATTAAAAGTCCAGTGCTCTACCAACTGAGCTAGTGATCCATACACAATGCCCAGAGGCGGAATCGAACCACCGACACGAGGATTTTCAGTCCTCTGCTCTACCGACTGAGCTATCTGGGCATATGAATTGCGGAGAGAGGATTTGAACCTCTGACCTTCGGGTTATGAGCCCGACGAGCTACCAGACTGCTCCACTCCGCGTCATTATGGTGGAGGAAGAAGGATTCGAACCTTCGAAGGCGTTGCCAACAGATTTACAGTCTGCCCCCTTTGGCCACTCGGGAATTCCTCCATATGGAGCCGACGATCGGACTTGAACCGATAACCTGCTGATTACAAGTCAGCTGCTCTGCCAATTGAGCCACGTCGGCATATACTATACCTAAATTACCATAATGATTATATTTATTAAGTTTTAAATGGTGGGCGCAACAGGGCTCGAACCTGTGACCCCCTGCTTGTAAGGCAGGTGCTCTCCCAGCTGAGCTATGCGCCCAAATAAACTTTTACTACAATTCTCACTGGGATGAGAATTAAACGACCCAGAAGGGACTCGAACCCTCGACCTCCGGCGTGACAGGCCGGCGTGCTAACCAACTGTACCACTGGGCCATGAAGTTTGTAACTTCAAAATTACACATTGAAATATCAAATATCACCATTATAACTCTTACTAAATCTTTTTAGGTCAAGACCTCGACCTATTAGTACTGGTCAGCTGAACGTATTGCTACGCTTAC